>JAZRWH010000141.1:0-6742 GCA_045599585.1 Myxococcota bacterium | reverse complement strand
CGCCCGCTGCTTGCCTTCGGCTTCGCGACGCAGGCGATTTAACAGTAATCTTAAGTCTTTTTCATGTTTAGAAACGACTATATATCGATAAAACAAAGCTACTGTAGAGTTATCAGAGTATTCTATGAAAACTTCGTGGGATAGAGCAGTGAGTTAAATCGTAAGATGAGAGGGTAGCGGCGTATTGGCAGAGCAAATAGGGTAATATCTAGGCTTCATGATCATCATTGTGTATGACATCAAGCGACGTTTCCTTGTTTGATTTGCGAAGACAATAGCCGCTCAGGGGGAGACTTCCCCCTCTCAAAATATTAAATAATAAAGCATTGTATTATTTTTAGGATGTGTAGGGGAGAATATTATTTGGCGTAACAATAAATATTTCCTGCGGTCGGACGTCGGCTCGGAGCGTCGCGAGATATTTGAGGGCAAGGGCAAAGTGGGGTTGCTGGGTCTGTTCGGGCAGGGAAAGTTCGATTCTGCGTTCACGCATATAAAATGAAGCGATGGCTGCGTCAGAAATTTTGATGAGTCGCGTGGCCAGGTTGGGGTGTGTTTGCACGAGGTATGCGCGGATCCATTGGATCATCTGGGGGGTATTGATCAAGGTCTTGCCGTTTTGGGTGAGCGAAAAATCGAGGCTGTGCGAGTAAGCGAGGTCGTACCAAAGCTTGCGTGAAACGAGTGGCCAGGCGCGCATGGCGAAGTTCGTATTGAAGAGCGTCGCGCCGATGCTAAATTGGTCGAGCACACGGCAAAGCGTGTGGGGGGGCTGTTTGCTGGCGTAAGTGCGCATAGCGTTTGAGGTGCATGCAATGAAGGTGATCTCGTCTGCGCTCAACGCGAGTTGTGCGATCTCGGGAAGGCGCTCGAAGAGGGGGGCGTCGTCGGTGGATTTTGGGGTAACCATGGCAGGTGTTGCATCGAGCAAGATGGCGATGTGTCGTGTCGTTGGTTCGGGCACAAAAACGCGCGTCATGAGTTCGCCGGTCTTGGCATAGCCGCGCCAAAAAATGCGGTTGAGCGCATCGCCTTGAGCGAAGGGGCGTATACGGTCGAACTCGGGGTCTCCGGCAGGATGCGCGAGTGGCTTGCGTTTGGATGCGGCGCGGAAAGGCAGTTGCGCAAGAAGATCGATGTTGTGTTGTCGAGGAAGAGAGATCTCGGCCTTAAAAAGTTCAGCAGGCCCGACGAATTGCACTAAAACGGCACAGATTGCTGCAGGGCCTCGATGCGAGAGTTGCGCTGAAAAGGTGACTTGGTTGTCGCTGGCGGCGTTGAGGCAGATTTTTTTAAGCATCGCAAATTTAAGATGCGATGTTGAAACGAGTTCAAGTTGCGCAAGATTAAGCGGTGATTTGAGTGCGTTTGTGATCTTTGCATTGAGCGTCAGCGTTTCGCCTGGCAATTTGCGGAATGTGGATTTATCGTCTCCGAAGGTACAGTTAAGGGCTCCGAGTTTTGCCTGTCGCCACAAAACCAGCGTTTCGACGTAAGACGTAGCCAAAAGCAAAAAGGCGCATGCAGCGCTCATAGCCAAAAATACGGAAATTGTTTTTTCGAACAGACTTGCGCAAAAATAAGCGCTGCAGAACAACAACACGATGAAGAAGAGCAGCGCAATGCCTTTTGGGGTGATCCATGGCGGACGGCTAATGGGCATTTCGGAGTGATCTTGCTGGTGGTCTGTCTGCATGCGTATCTAAATTGAGATTGGGTGGGTCGGCTATTTCGGCAAAGCTTTGCTTTGCACTTCAATACGCCTCCCGGCGTGCGCTATTTCGCGCTTTGTGCGCTCAATACGCGCATCGCTTGCTTTGCGCGCTTCGCCTTAAAAGGCATCGTTGCTTTCTACGCGGTTAGGATTGTTAAAACAACAGCAAGCGGTACAAAAAACGTGTGTCGCAAGAGATACAATGAGGCAGGTATCTGTTTGCGGTTGATAAAACGGAGAATGTGGTTTAGATAGGCAGGCTCTTTTCGAGATCCTGATTTTGTATTTGCAAGGTGGGCTAGATGAATTTTCAGTCAGGTAAAACACAGGCGATCGACCTGGATGAATTAAATGTTGCAGCAGCCAATCGTCCCGCGGACTACAAAGTGCGTGACGATTTTGAACTCGATAAGTGGAACGATGACCCTTGGGGTTCCACAGAAGAAAGCCGTAAACGCCGTCGTTGGGCCGAAGATGATAAATGGGCTGGCGACGACGAAGATAATAAGCAGCAAAATAAGGCTGAGCGATGGGATGTCGACGAAAATGCCCTCAAAGCCGGTTGGAAATCGCCTAAACGCGGTGATCAGCTCGAAACGGATGAAGGCTGGGACGATTGGGATAACTTCAGTGGTGGTCCTAAACAGCTCGACGTAGAAAACGAAAGCAAAGATTTCGGTGGCCACAGACGTGTTCAGGCTGCTTCGCAGTATGGTACTGCCGATGACAGTAACTACGTGGATGGACGCCAAAAACGAGACGATCTCTACCGTGAAAAAGAAGCTTTCGGTACGGCCGGTCTTAAAGAAAGACGTGGTGATCCGTATGCTCAAGAGCCGATGAAAAGTGAATTGATGCCCGCAATGCAAGAAGTTGGGGGCGGTTGGGACGACGTTCAACCTAATGCACCGGCGGCAGCCGCGGAGGATGATGTGAAAGCAGCTAAAATATCAACGGCAAATGCGGGCGGTGATGATATTCCCGGCGTAACACGTGCTTCAATTATCGTCTTTTTGACCAACGCTGATCCTGTCGTCTGTGAACTCAAAAAAGTTGTTACGACGATCGGTCGCGCTGAAGATAACCTCGTCATCGTTTGCGATCAGTACACGAGCCGTCATCATATTCGCTTGAATTACGTCGGTGGCCGTTTTGAAATGGTCGCGCTTAGCAAGGAAAATTTAACAACCGTTAACGGTTATCCTGCTGAACACGTTACGTTGAAGCACGAAGATCAAATCGAAATCGGTGCTGCTCGAATTAAATTCGTCGTCGGCCCAATCTCTGACATCCACATGCAGATGACGCCTCCGAAAAATGGTGCGCCTATGCATATCGGCGATGCGCCTGATCGCGTTCGTTCGCCTAAAACGACTCGCAAAAACTTGATCATCTTGATCGCCGTTGTCGCCACGTTTATCGTCATCTTAATGGCCGTTTTGGCAATCCTCGTTTCGGGTGGCAAGTCTTCTAAAGAACCAGCTGTATCTGCGCAAACTGAAACAACTTCAGAGGCTAAATCTGGGGATAAGGCAGATGACAAAGATGACAAAAATGTTGCAGAAACTTCGGGTGACGCCGCAGCACCAGCTGCTCCTGCTGTCGAATTGAGTGAAAATGACAGTGCAATCGCTGACGTCCTCTTCGAATCTCTCGGACAGGCCGGCGGGCATCCTCGCGGTACCTCGACTGAAGTCCTCGGCAAAAAAGTTCACTTCAAAGTCGTTACGACCCCCGAAGGCGCTCGTATCTATAATCCAGACGGCACACTGCGCGGCGTTACGCCGTACGAAACGGACGAAATGGTCTTAGATAGCCGCAATGAAACTTGGACAATTAGACTCGACGATTACAAAGAAATCAAACAAAGTATCGTTCTGAAAAACGGCGCTGACATCTCTCTTAAACTCGAAAAAGATGTCGTCGCTAAACCCGCTGAAAAACAAGCCGCTAAACCTGCTGCTAAGTCACCGGCTAAGTCAACTTCCAAATCGACCGCCAAAAAGCCACCCAACAAAGGTGGAAAGCGTCCAGCCAGTCGTATCATGCTCTAATACTCGCTTGCAGTCCTTCTCTGCTGCTCGCTATTTCGGCGCCTCTTTGGGGCGCCTTTTTTTTCATGGATACAAGTATGCAAAATAATCCGCTCATTGCTCCGATACAGAATCTCGAAAGTCGTTCACGCGCTCGCGCTGCCGTGCGCCGCTTTTTTGATGACTTGGGCTACCTCGAGGTCGAATCTTGTGCCATGCGCCGTACAACAGCGACGGATCCCTATATCGCGAGTTTCGAAACGCACCTCATTACAGGCGAAACCATGTATCTCCAAACTTCGCCCGAATACGCGCATAAGATCTTTTTGGCGACTTACCGAAGGCCAATCTATGAGTTCGCACGCGTCTTTCGACGCGAAATCTGCGGGGAAGTGCATCGCGCTGAATTCGCGCTCATCGAATGGTACAAGCCCGAAGCCGATTACCGCGATATGATGACCGAGACCGAAAACCTCGTTCGAAGCGTGAGCGCTGCTTTGGGGACGACCGTTTGGAAATCTAATGGTCGAAATCCTAATGCTTCCGTCACGATTACCCCCGAGCCGTTTGAAAGACTCACGGTAAACGACGCCTTTTTGCGCCACGCTGGCTTTTCGCCGATCGGCTTGTCTCGCGAAGACCTCATCGCTGAAGCGCGCAAAGTCGGGTGTATCGTCGGTGACGATTGGCCATGGGGCGACGTCTTTAATTGCGTTCTCGTCGAACGCGTCGAGCCTAACCTCGGCATGGATCATCCAACCTTCCTCTGCGATTATCCCGCTTCCATGGCCTCACTCGCGATGACACGTGGTACGGGCGATTCCGCCGTCGCCGAACGCTTCGAACTCTATATCTGCGGCATCGAGCTCTGCAACGGCTACTCCGAACTTAATGATCCCGATGAACTCCGTAGACGCTTTCTTTGCGATAACGTCGAACGTCAACAGCTGAAGTTCGAAACACTGCCGATCGACGAAGACTTGCTGAACGCACTTCCGCATTTAGGTAAATTGGGCGGAAATGCGCTCGGCTTCGAGCGTTTGCTTATGATTTGCCTCGGCTTGGATGATATGGCGCTCGTCAGAATCGATGTCTAAAATCGTGTTTTGATCTCTTTTTTGGGGGAAGTCTCCCCCTGAGCGTCTATTGCCTTCGAAAATGTTGCATTTTCTTCGGCAATACGACGCTACCCCCTCGGGCTTGCGCTGAAATGCCTGTTATCCTTTGGGCATTCGCCCAATACGTCTTGATATTGAAGGTAGTTTATGTCCTGGACAATTGCGTTTGATCACGGAACACTCAAAATTGATGCTCCAAACACGAAACCCGAAGATCTCGAAGCGATACCCAACCTGCCTCAACTCGTATGGGATGAGCGCGTTTCGGCTTTTCGAGCCTCGGCAATCTCTTACCGAAGGTTGATCGTTGCGCTTACGCGCGCAAAGATCGATTTTGTAGATTCGGCACGCGCTTACGATGCGATTGAGATGAACTTTTTGTATGAGCGCAAACCCTTTTACTACCAACAAGAAGCTATCACAGCTTGGGATAAAAACGGCGGAAGCGGCGTCGTCGTCCTGCCTACAGGTGCTGGCAAAACGTTCGTCGCACAGCTTGCGATGGCAATGAAAAAACGTCCGACGCTCGTCATTACGCCGACGCTTAACCTCGTTTCGCAGTGGAAACTCAACCTAGAACGCGCCTTCGGGTTTGAAGTCGGTATCTTGGGCGGCGGAAACCACGATATTCGTCCCGTGACCGTGACGACGTACGATTCTGCTTATATCCACATGGAACACCTCGGCAACAAGTTTGGCATGCTCGTCTTCGACGAAGTTCATCATTTGCCAACCGAAACGTATTCGCTTAGCGCTATCCATAGCATTGCGCCATTTCGATTGGGCTTGACAGCAACGCCCGAACGCGAAGCCCCCATGACCTATGCTCAGTTGATCGGCCCAATTATTTATTCTCAGTCCATTCGTGATCTGACCGGGGAAAACCTCGCTAATTACGAGTGTATAAATTACGAAGTCAAACTCGATGAAGATGAACGCTGCCAATATGATGAAGCGCGTCAGTGCTACCTCAGCTTTATTCGCGAAAATAAGATTCGCGTAGGTACGCCGACTGGATGGGGCGAATTTTTACGCTTGTCTTCGCGAAGCGTTGAAGGGCGCGCTGCCTTACGTGCTCATCGACTTCAACGCGAGATTACACAGCACTGTCGCGAAAAATTGTCCTTGCTTGAGCGGCTTTTAGCGCAGCATCGAAATGATCGAACAATCATCTTTACGGCCGACAACGCGACAGTGTACCGCCTGAGTCGGGAGTACTTGCTCCCCGCTATGACGCATTTGACGCCCGTCAAAGAACGTGTCGCTATTTTAAAAGGTTTTGCTGATGGTACTTTTCCTGTAATCGTGACCAGCAAAGTCTTGAACGAAGGCGTCGATATTCCAGAAGCGAATGTTGCGATCGTTTTGTCGGGGTCGGGTAGTGTTCGAGAACACGTTCAGCGACTTGGACGTATCCTGCGTGTTTCATCCGAAGATAAAGTGGCGATCATGTATGAAATCGTTGCCCAAAATACGACGGAAGAATTTACAAGTACGCGTCGTCGTAAGCATGACGCTTTTTAATGCATAAAGTTATATTTATATTGTTCTTCGTTTGATTTAGATCCTTCATTCTCATTCTGTCCTGCGGACGGCCCAAAGGGGCGTCGTATCGCGGACGCCCCTTTGGAATCCCCGCGCTCTTTTTCGCGCGTGCAGAACTCACTTCTGTCCTGCGGACGGCCCAAAGGGGCGTCGTATCGCGGACGCCCCTTTGGAATCTCCTCGCTCTTTTTTCGCGCGTGCAGAACTCACTTCGTTCAAATGAGCTGCACGCGCCTTCTTTTGAGAGCGTTTGAATACATTTCTTCGTCAACTTCCTCAATCCTTTCGGTTACAGCCTAATGGCTGCGCCCTCAAGGATTTTCGTTGTTTCC
>JAZRWH010000140.1:0-14034 GCA_045599585.1 Myxococcota bacterium | reverse complement strand
TATAACGAAATGCGCTCGTTACAGAATTTTAGACTTTTCTTATTCTCTCATTCTGTCCTGCGGACGGCCCAAAGGGGCGTCGTATCGCGGACGCCCATTTGGAATCCCCGCGCTCTTTTGTAGGGCGTGCTGAACTCACTTCGTTCAAACATGCAGCCCGCGCGGCAGACCAATGGTGTGGGCAGGTCAATGGGATAGATTTAATTCGCTCATCGGCGGGCGCAAACTTGACTTCGTCTTCAACATGCGCGCCCACTCGTCTGGTGCGCCCGCAGCTTGCCTTCGGCTTCGCGGCGCAGGCGATTTAACAGTAATCTTAAGTCTTTTTCATGCTTAGAAACGACTATATATCGATAAAACAAAGCTACTGTAGAGTTATCAGAGTATTCTATGAAAACTTCGTGGGACAGCAGTGGTCGAGGATATGAACTTTCTTTCAAACTCGCGCCCAAATGGCGTAGGCACAAAAAAACCGTACAGACATTACATTGCCGTGCGGTTTTAGAAAGATAGTCTTTTTAATCGATTGCTTTAGAGCAAGAGATGACTCAAAAGATTATGCTTATCAATTTTTACTTGAGCCCTCGACGAATGAGGAGCGGTTCGATCTGGGGATCGTGGCCCGTGAAGCTACGATAGAGCTGCATCGGATCCTCTGTAAAACCGCGAGAAAGCACTTTATCGCGAAGCTGCATACCCGTCTCACGACTCATGCCGTGTGTCTTGAACCACTGCTCAGCATCTGCATCAAGGACTTCAGACCAAATGTAGGCATAATAAGCGGCACTATAGCCGTTCGCAAAGACATGGAGGAAATAAGTCGTACGATAACGCGGCGGAACCAGCGATAGATTCAATCCAACTTTGTCGAGAAGCGATTTTTCGATAGCCTCAAAGTCTGTTTTGTCGAGTGCGGCGATCTCTTCGACGGTCATCTGATGCCAAAGCTGATCGAGAATCGTTGCGGAAAGATATTCCGTCGTCATGTATCCCTGATTAAATTTGGAAGCTGCACGCACTTTTTCAATAAGTTCCTGCGGAATCGCTTCACCTGTTTTGTAGTGAACAGCATAATTCGGAAGGACATCAGGATGCGTTGCCCATGTTTCGTTAAACTGTGACGGAAACTCAACAAAATCGTTAGGCACAGCCGTACCGCTGAATTTTGGGTAATTCACGTTTGAAACCATACCGTGGATCGCATGACCAAACTCATGAAAAACCGTCGTCACTTCATCAAAACTAAGTAGCGTCGGCTCACCATCAGCTGGCTTTGTATTATTAAGCTGGTTTTCAATAATGGGAAGATCGCCCAAAAGTTTGGATTGAGAAATCTGTTCGGTCATCCATGCCCCACCAAATTTATTGTCGTGAGCATAGTAATCGACGACAAAAAGGGCCATCGGTTTGTCATCCGCATCAAAAACTTCGAAAACACGCGCATCTTTGTTGAGCGTGGCGATGTCATGTCTTTCTTCAAAACGAAGTCCATAGAGGATATTCGCTGCACGGAAGACACCATTTTTAACGACACTATCGAGCTCAAAATAGGGTTTGAGTTCATTGTCATCGAAAGCATATTTTTGTTTGCGGAGTTGTTCGGCATAGTAGAACCAGTCCCACGCCTCGAGTTTAAACCCTCCACCCTGTGCGTCAATCAGCGCCTGGAGTTCCGCAGCTTCACGTTCAAGACTCGCTTTTGCAGGTTCTACGAGCGCGTTAAGCATGTTGTTAACGTTATCGACATTGGCTGCCATTTGATCGCCTAGAGCATACGCTGCAAAAGAATCATAGCCGAGAAGCTTGGCACGTTGTGCACGCAACTCAACCAAACGCAATACGCGCTCGCGGTTGTCATAGGCATTGCCGCGCATACCTCGGCTAATCGAGGCTTTGTGTACTTTTTCGCGAAGCGCACGATTTTTAGCTGTTTTGAGTACGGGCTGTATCGAGGTGTTCTGTAAAACAATCAGATATTTGCCCTCAAGGCCGCGCGCTGCAGCAGCTTCTTTAGCACTATTGATCTGCTCTTCACTCAATCCGTCTAGCTCTTCAACGGTATCGACAACGACAGCTGAGTCGTTCATTTCGGCTAACAGATTTTGGGCAAACTGCGTCTGAAGATCGGCAATCTCGGTATTGATCGCCATGATCTGTGACTTTTCTTCTGCTGTTAGCTTTGCACCTGCGCGAACAAACTGCTTATAATAGACTTCAACGAGTCGACGTGATTCGGGATCGAGTTTGAGGGCATCCAGATTATTATAAAGCGTCTCTATACGCGCAAATAACTTGTCATTCAGATAAATTGAATCTTCGTGTTCCGTTAACTTAGACGCCATTTCACTTTCAGTCTGCTGAATGATCTCGTCTGAATCGGAATTCGTCGCATTAAAGAAGATGTTTGAAGCACGTTTGAGCAACGCACCACTTTTTTCGAGTGGAATCATCGTGTTTTCAAAAGTAGGCGCTTCTTTTTGGTTTGCGATCTGTTCTATTTCTTCTCGCTGTTGCGCCATACCAGCTTCGAGTGCAGGTTTAAAATGTTCAGACTTCAGTTTGCTGAAATCAACAATATGGAATGGAAGATTGGACTTCTCAGCTAAGGGATTGGATGGATCGAGCATAGTGGTGTGCCTATAAGTAAATTCGTTGTGAGCGGCTTGTGTCGCGTTGACGGCTGTATTTTGCGACCCTGAGCAGCCGCACATCAAGATGGCCAAAAGGATTCCTGTAATAAGTCTTAATTTCATAATTCTCCCAAGATGTTTGTTCATTCATTTAGGTAGTTTTACATGATTTGTGCGCGTTTTTTCGTCAAACCAAGCACACAAAACCTGTAACGTAATTGTTTTAATATGCCTTCCCCAGTTTTTAAACTGAATAACCTACATGCAAGTCTTTTTATCGATTTATTCTCGGGTACCAAAGCGTCACAAACTCCGAGAACAAATCATGCACTGACTTGTTTTTTTGCGTTAACGCGCCGCAGGCATGAAGGGGTAGCGGCGTATCTCCTCTGGAGATAGCCGCTCAGGGGGACACTTCCCCCTTTTAAAACAAAAAACGCTCGCAACAACGCGGCTGATATGCATTAGGTTTGAGGCTGTACAGCCTTATCTGCGCTCACTTCGACCTCAAGACAATGCTTAGCTTCATCGACAAAAATCGTAATTTTATCGAATTTAGAAAGGTTCTGCGTTGTTTTTCCACAACGATCAGCGCAGACGCTGTCCAAGAGTGACACGAGATCAGAGCCCGTCAGCTGAAGCGCAATCTTCTTTGAGCCAAGTAAAATGCCATCTCCGGTCTGTTCTGGCTGTTTTTGATCCGCAGCCTGATAGAGCTTCATCACGCGCTGCCAACTGCTATCCGTCGAAAGCGCGAGTAGCCCATCTGCATAGGAAACGTGAAGAGCTGCCCCTAAAACTTTGACCGACGCGTGAAGAATTCCGCCATCGAGCGTTTCGAGCGTCGCTTTGTCTGCAGGAATAAACGACTTGAGAAAACTGACTTTACCAAAAAACTTGCCTGCAAGTTCCGCATCTTCAATGGGCAAATAGACCGCAGCATCCAACTTCAGTGCATTCGAAAGCGTCATAGGCGTGCCGGGCTGAAGCGATGTACTGTCCAATGAAACCCACAAACTGCCCGAAAGATTGCTGAAAACCTGTTCATAAAAGTTGATGCCCAAAAACTTCTGAGTGAGTTTGCCCTTGATATCTTCCCACTTTTTGCCGAACGATTCGGGAAGCACGGTGAGCACCATTTTTTCGAGCTTGACGGGGTTAAAGAGAACGCGCGCCATCGGCCCTTGAGAAGAATTCACGATGGCCTTGGCCCATGGCGAAATACTGCCGAGACCAAGATCGTCAACCATCTTTATATTTTTGTTTTCTGCATTCAGTCCGGCACCGACACGAACCAAAACATTATTTTCATGAAGTGAAATACCGGCGTTAAGATTCGAAACGTATTGCTTAAAGAGCTTCTTCTCGTTTTTGCTTAGCGTTCCTGGCAGCCCTTCTTCGTTTAAAACGAGCGCGCCAATCTCAGAGTTTCCAAGCTGTTTGTCCAATCCACGCTGCTGCGTGAGCGTTTTAAAATTGTTCGGGGCATTTTCGACCGCCATCACCGATGCAGCTGCGTCAGCGGATTTAACCGTCCCAAACTTACTTCCGAGTGCAATCACTGCGACGTCGCCTTTTTGAGCGACCGTGGCATAATCGGCATCCATCACACGAATTTCGGTGACTTTCCATTCCTTTTCGTTACGCGATTCCGTAACCGGACGACCGTATTCTTCGTTCGTGAAGTTCATCAACCAATCCAAAACCTTATCTTGATCCATGACACTCACGACAAAGACGAGGCTACCGTCGATGATGCCAACGCCGAAACCTTTCCCCGTGTGAAATCCGGCTTTATAAAACGATTTAAGTTTCGACGGATTGAGTCGATAGTGCATTTCAAGGTCTGAGATCATCGAATCCATGTTTTCCGGACTGATGAGCTCCCAAGTTTTGACCGCCTGGACAGTGTCAACAATCGTTCCGTAGCTCGCAAACACAGCGAATGACGTTTGTTCGGGAAAATATCCACTTAATTCCGAATAAGTATCAACAGCCTGGTGCGAATAATCCGTAGGCATGACAGGCTCAGCGATAGCAACCTGCGGTTTTTCGCCCTCTGATTTCGAGCATGCAGTCAAACTGAAAACCGCCAAGAGAGCGATCAAAACAATACGACCCAGAATTTTAATATTCACAAGTGACCTCAATAAAAATCAGGGGCAAATGCGCGTCATGCCTCTGCGTTCAGTATTTGATTGAATTAGGTATGGTGAGGGGGAAGCGTCCCCCTGAGCGGCTATTCGTATGCAGCAAAGCAGCATGCGAATACGCCGCTACCCCCTCGAGCCTGCGGCGCCAAGTCAAATCGTATGAGCTTTAGATTTAACTGCTGTAGCCCAACGCCACCAAGTCACAGCGTTTTACAGCACAAAAAAGGCAGCAAGCAAAAAGCCGCTGCCCTTCGTACAGGAACAAATGCCTACTGCCTCATTAACATTTTTTGCCGCAGTCGTCAGCAAGCATCATAGCAAGTTTATGGAAATCGCTCTTCGTATCGATATAGCGGACTTCGGTAATCATCGTTTTGGGATCGATGAGTTTAGAGAACGGCACGAAACAGTGTTCGAGCTGTCCAACAGTAGAAACCATGCAGCCGTCGAGATCTTTTTCAACAATGGCGACGTAAGCCCCCACGCCCAAGGTCGAACCGAGCATGACGTCGAATGCATGCGGTGGAGCACAACGGGATTCATAGCCCAACTGAACGCCATTGACCTTAACTTTTGCGACGGCGCGTTCAGCGAGTCGTTTTGTCGTCATTTTGGCCACAAGGTGTCCGAGGTGAACATCGCCCAACGAGATGTGTCCATGTTCGTCTCGTGCTAACGAAGCAATGAAATCAGTCGGCAGTTTTTCGGCGATACCTTCCGCAAGGACAACGACACCGTGGAACTGATTGCGAGCAGCACGTGCTTCAATAAGGTCACAGATCTTATCAACGAGAACATTCAGATCAAGGAAACCGTTGTACACCTTACCGGCTCGCGTCATCAGATCAGGAATATCTTCGACCGAAACGACCATTTGCGCTTCACCGGCCATAGCAACGCCATACGAAAGCCAACCAGCTTTGCGACCCATACATTCAACAATAAAGTAGGCGCGTCCCGCACGTGCGTCAGCCTGCATGTTTTGCACTTCTTCACTCATTACGTTAACAGCAGTGAAAAAGCCGAATGTAAAATCAATACCGTTGTAGTCATTGTCGATCGTTTTAGGGAGATGAATGACTTTAATTTTTTTATCCACTCCGACGTGAAGCTGATACTCGTGAAGTTTATTCGCCGATTTTAGCGTATCATCGCCACCAATCGAGATCAGAGCATCGACGCCAACGCTTCTCAAGGCCTCGTAGGTGCGTCGAAGCGGTTCATTTTTGATAGGGTCATCGAGATCTTCTGGGCAATTGATGAGTTTGCCAGGATTTGCACGTGCCGTACCAATCATAATACCGCGCTTATTGCGCGATTCAGCGACATCATTCAGACGAAATTGGATATAGTCTTCGTCCTCTACGAGCGGCGTTCCGTCAAAATTGAGAAGATGAGAATACCCATGACGAAAGCCGATGACTTCAATGTTGGCTTTAAGGAAGGCCATTGCAGCAGCAGATACAACGGCATTTGCACCGGGGGCAGGACCACCAGCGAAGAGAATACCAACACGTTTAATTTCCATGACGCGCTCCTAAATTTTCAAGATCTAAAACACCGGCATCAACTATCCGGCAAGCGAGCACGTTTATTAGCCTAATGTGCATCATCAAGCAAAGCGTTTTGCATATAATTTCGAAGATGTTCTGGGGTATTGCAGTTCATAAGTGCGCGAAACTTTGTTGGAACAGCTTCGATGTCAAATTTCGCGACAAAATCACGCAACGAGGCAAAGTTTTGGGCATCGTCTCTGAGCAGCCCAACCGCATCAGCCGAGATACGCATGGGGTGTGCAAGTTTATTATCATAGACGAGCGCCGAAAGCGGCGATTTTGACTTAAGCAAGGCTGACAAATCATGCGGGTGAACGTCGACGCAGTCGACAGGCCAATGCAAAACAGCATGATCGAGCGGAACGTGTTTTAGGCCACACCGTAGTGATTCGAGCATATAAGTCGTTTGCCAATCTGGATTTAGAACGTAGTGAACGTTCGAAAGACCGTGGTCAAGATGAAACTTAATGACGCGTTCAGCTTGCGCCCCCACGACGACAACGATATGATGAACTTGACAAGCGGTTAAGGTCTCGACGATAGATTGTAAAAAAGAAGATTGACCGAGGAGACAGAGCGCTTTGGGGAAGCCCATCCGCGTTCCGGCGCCTGCAGCGCAGACGACAGCAGAATGCGGAGAGTCATACATCTGACGAATTACTTGTCGGCAGGGATGGAGATATCGATCGTGCCGTGTTTTTCTTCGTACTGAACGATACCGTTGGAGAGCGTGACAGCAAGACGTTTGGCCTGTTTCGGGCTCATGATGATACGGCTGTGAACTTTGACAGGGTTTGCGCCAGGCTGAACGAAGGCAAAGTCGAGAATGAATTCGCTGTCCATATTGGAAACGATTGCGAGGTTAGCATACATACCCTGAGCGATCTGCTCATTGATCTGGAACTGTAGACCCTGGGGCTGTTTTTTTTCGTCTGCCATGATAAATTTCCTTTGTAGAAATGGGGTTAAAACGACGCGCTAAAATACGCGTCAAACGGCCGCGCATTTTAGCGCATCAACCTATAAAGATAAAGCTAAACTTTTGTCTTGCGCCAACAAAAGCCCAACGACGTACGCTATATAAACACGCTCTCTATAATGACAACTCATCTATGCAATTTTATTTTTAGACCGTATCCGCAAAACTAGATTGAACAATCAAACAAGCTCATCTCATCTGATCATACTCATGCGTTTGAAGGCTAAAAATCTAAAATTCAAGCTCGTGCACACCATTGATGTACACAATACTTTTGTTGTCATTGCTTACGAATACTGACGAAGTACGCCGCGTATCGAACCTAAAATGCTGAATGCTTCAACCTTCGGATCAACGACGATGGGTTCCATCGCAGGATTGCTTGGGATGAGATAGATCAAACCATTGCGCTTTTCATAACGCTTTACAGTCGCACTTCCGTCTACCATGGCTGCAATCATTTCACCATTTTCTGCCGTGCTCTGCGGGCGCACAAAAACCATGTCGCCAGGAAGAATACCATCTCCGACCATGCTCGTCCCGCGTACTTTTAAAGCATAAAGCTGATCGGAACCACGACCAAACAAACTAGCATCAAAAAGAAGCTGATCATCGACATTCTGATCTGCCAAAATTGGTGTCCCCGCTGCGATTTGCCCAACCAGCGGTATCTCTCGAATCCGGCTTTTGTCAATTTGCTCAAAAACTGCATTGACCCCTTTCGTTGCTTCACGAACCGCTTTTTCGCCCTGCTGCGTTTCCTGCATCCTCGCGGTCAGCTCGTCACTCAGATCATTCACATCAATCGTCAGATCTTCGAGGGGAATCAACGGACGTAAAGCTCGACTCTTCGAGTTCTCTTTTGCCAAAAGTCCCTTCCTTACCAAGGCCTTCAAATGCTCACTTACGCCATTCGTCGATCGTATCTCAAATTCATCCGCTATCTCACGAACCGTGGGCGGATAATTGTTCTCGTCTATATATTCTACAATGTAACGGTAAATGCCTGCCTGACGGCGTGTTAACTTTTTAGACATAATTGGGGCTCCCTTAATGGTGTCGCTCTGTTCAAGTCATTCTTTCTAAGCTTCGACTTATTTCTTGAACAAAGCTCGTTTTCCCCTTTTTCACTAATTGAACAAAAAAAGTCAACACTTTACTGAACAGAATTTTTATTTTTTAATTTAGATGAATAAATTATCCCGATTCATTCTGATCATCCTTCGTACCTAACCCATGTCTCTTTTTCGCTTAGAAATACGAAAGTTCAGGTATTTCCCTTTTACCCAGCCAGTACTGCCCCCAATTGCTTGAGCACTCGAATCGTCTCACAAAGTGGAAGACCTACAACATTCGTATAACTTCCTTCTATCCGTTCGACAAATTGAGCAGCTCCCGCCTGAATGCCGTATGCACCCGCTTTGTCCAAATGTTCACCTGTTTGAATGTACCGCTCGATGACGCACGCTTCTAGCTTCGCAAAGTGTACAGCAGTTTCTGATATGAACACTTCACATCTGTCGTTCAATGCGTCGACCACACAAACCCCCGTCATAACTTCATGCGCACGCCCCGAAAGACTCTCAAGCATTTCCCGCGCTTGTACTGCATCTGCCGGCTTACCAAGAATGACATCATCCCGGACGACAACCGTATCTGCTGCTATGATATAAACTGGTTCGCCTACGTGATGCTGCCAAACGGCATTCGCCTTCGCACGCGCCGTACGCGACAAATAAGCCTTCGCGCCTTCCCCTGCCTTATGCGACTCATCCGCATCCGACACTTCTACGCGCACACTTATGCCTGCCCCCTCCATCAACATCTTTCTTCTCGGCGATCCACTCGCTAAAATGATCTCACTCTGTTTAACTGTATTGTTCATCTTATTTCCCCTGATACGCATTACTATGCTTCTCGATCAAGCCCAAGCACGCGAACGACTTCGCTGACTGGAATCTCACCTCCACCCAGTTTGGCTAGCGCACTTTCATGCAGCGTACGCATACCATCGCTGCGAGCCGCTTTCATCAGTCGTTCACTTCCTGCTGACTCGTGAATCAGACGCCGCATCGCTGGCGTGACTTCAAAAACTTCATAAATACCTGTTCGCCCATACGTGCCCGTACCACGGCAATCCAAACAGCCCTTCCCTTGACATACATGCAAATCACGGCGCTGCGCACTCGATTGTTTAATTCCAAGCATGCGCATCTCATTTTCGTCCATGACGCGCTCTTCCTTGCAATGAACACAAACGCGACGCGCTAGACGCTGCGCAATGACCCCAAGCAAACAACTACTCAACAAAAACGGCGGAACGTTCAAATCTAAAAGACGTGTAACCGCCGATGGCGCATTGTTCGTATGAAGCGTCGAAAGAACAAGGTGACCCGTCAATGCCGCCTGAACCGCCATGTGCGCTGTTTCTTCGTCGCGAATCTCACCGACCATGACAATATCTGGATCCTGTCGCAAAACTGTCCTCAGTGCCGTCGCAAAATCAAGCCCCATCTTGGTCTGAATCTGAACCTGATTGAACTGCTCACACACCATTTCTACGGGATCTTCAATCGAAACGATGTTGACACCAGGATTCGATAGCGTCTGGAGCGCACTATAAAGCGTCGTCGTCTTACCCGATCCTGTCGGTCCAGTAACGAGAATCATCCCCGTTCGGGCTGCCAGCATACGCTTAAATTGTTCAAGTTCAGTCGTCGACATACCGATCGAATCGATATTCTGAAACAACTTCGCGGCGTCAAAGACACGAAGTACGACTTTTTCGCCAAAAGCAACAGGCATCGTCGAAATACGAAGCTCTATCTCACGCCCCTGGTACTCTGTTTTCAGTCGCCCATCCTGTGGACGGCGCTTTTCGGCGATATCCATGCGCGCCATGGATTTAAAACGCGACACGATCGGGGCGTGCACGAGAATCGGAAGCTTGTGCGACTCATGCAAAACACCGTCAATGCGAAGACGCACAAAACTTTGCTCGCGCCTCGGTTCAATGTGAATATCGGTCGCACGCTGCGTAAAGGCATAGTTCAAAAGGTAATCAACAGCATTGATGACATGACTGTCCGACGCATCAATATCTTCGAGCTTCCTGACAGTGATAAACTGTTCAAGATTTCCAATGGCCAACGCAGCGGCCGTCGTGGCACTTTGCTGCTCCGATGCCGCTGCGGTGACACTCGTCCTAAACCCATACACTTCCGAAATGCAACGCATGATCGTCGTACGTGACGAAAGGACGAATTTTGGAATATATCGAATTGTCCCACGAAGCGTGCGCGATAGATTTTCAGTATCCGGCGTGTCCGTCGCAACGGTGAGCTCATTCCCCACCAACTTCACAGGCAGCAAAACATTGTTTTTAGCATACGCCTGACTGAACGTTTCGGTGATCAGTTTGGCATCGAGTTTGAGCGGATCAATACGCAAATATTGAACGCCTGTTGCATGCGCCCAGGTTTCCATGATCTGCTCTTCGTCAAGCGGCTTGTCATGCACATCTTTCGCCCCAGACGCCATGAGAATATCAACAGGGCCCGCGACATAGCGCGCATTAAAGTTCCGCTTATCATGCATTAATACCGAACGAATCGCTCCCTGACGAATGCGTACGTTCTGCGCCGTTTCGGGCGTAATTATGCCGGCATTCGAAAGAATATCGAGAAGTTCCACGAGTAAATTCTGTTTTAGATCCATTTTTAACTCACGCGATTCGGCATATGCATGCACTGTCAATAGGGGTCATGTTTCGTTTTGCATCACTCATCTTAGGTGATGAGCACATCAGCAACGTCTTAACATAAAATCGATGCCCTGAAAACACCGCCACAAAGGGCGCCTTGACGTAGGTTTTATGCGTGCTGCGGCCGCTTTTGCTACGCAATACGCGTCCGCTGCCGGCCTATCGGCACAGCCGATACGGCCGGCTTTTATGTTGGGAACCTTCAACGCATACGTTATTTATACGCTATTAACATATTTTCGTAGTAAATCATCCTACGACTTGAATTCTTTGAGAGAGAAGCTATACTTCATCATTATATTTAGCGCGTCATTTTCACAAAGCGCTTGCATTTCCCGATTATAAACCTTTAACTTTCAAACCTTTAGCAATGAGTTTTTATGTTTCAATCCCTAAAAAACTTCGTTTCACGAGTATTAGATAATTCCAGCACCCAAAAAAAATCTGCGCCATCCGGTTTTTTTAAAAAGTTGCGTAACAAAGCCGGCTCCCCACTCGTTTGGGGCTCGATTGCCGTCTTCAGTCCTACCCTCGTCGCGTGCTACGGTCAGCCCTATGATATTCCCGACTTTGATATCAATTATAAATCCGCCGATTGCGTCGATGGTTATTTACACATTGTAGAGGAACTTACCAACCGTCGTACTGGCAACACAACCGAACGCACGTCTAATACAGCAACGCCCTGTACCGCCGAAACGGACACAAACAAAATGTTGTGCGATATGTGCATTGGTGACGCTAAACGCAATAATTTTATCAATTGCAGCAACATTTGCGATACCCCATCCCAAGCCCAAATACCCCCATCCCCAACTTCAACAGAGACAGAACAACCCACACCTGACGCAACGGCTTTGGACAAATAAACATAATAAGTTATGTACACATAAAATACCTCTTCATGACCAACAAACGACTTTAAGGATGTGTTCGCCTCTGGTTTTTAATCAAAGCAGTTATATATATACTCACTGCTGTCCCACGAAGTTTTCATAGAATACTCTGATAACTCTACAGTAGCTTTGTTTTATCGATATATAGTCGTTTCTAAGCATGAAAAAGACTTAGAATTACTGTTAGATCGCCTGCGTCGCGAAGCCGAAGGCAAGCAGCGGGCGCACCAGACGAGCGGGCGCGCATGTTGAAGACGAAGTCAAGTTCGCGCCCGCCTAATTCTTCTATAAGCGAGGCATTATGTTAGATTCTCTAAAAGCTCTACTCTCCAAAGCATTGATCAAAAACAAGGAAAACAACGCAAACGACACTTCAAAGCCTAGTTTCTTCAAAAAACTTCGTCAAAAAACAGGCTCACCGCTCGTTTGGGGCTCAATCGCCGTCTTCAGCCCTACCCTCGTTGCTTGCTATGGTCAGCCCTACGATATGGAAAATTATGAGCTCAAATACACTTCTGCTGAATGTCTTGACGGCTATATTAAAATTTACGCTGATTGTATCGATCGCGATACTGGTCTCGACACCAATGTGAAATATTCCGCCACAACATCAGAAGAATGCAACGTCAAGGACTCCGTCAACCAAATGATATGCAAAGTATGCACACTCGATGCCGAATATAATGACGTACTTGACTGCAGTTCTTATTGCAACGATGAGGCACCAAATCCTCTCGATGAATAACGCCACGCTGGTTTTATCATTTTAACGCCATCATAATTTCATACATTATCTTACACTCAACTTTTTTTATTGCTGCATATTTAATTGCAGCACATTCTTTTTAGCTCAAATCAATCGATGATAATATTATCGTCCAAGGAGAAAAAATGGTCTCACTCAAAACTGCCGTTTTAGGTGCCGCCATAGGTGACGCTTTTGGAGTCCCTTATGAATTCATACGCGGTCCGCTGAATTGCCATCCAACGATGTGTGCCGGCGGATGCCATCACCAAAAACCTGGGACTTTTTCTGATGATACATCCATGATGCTCGCCACTTGCGACAGCATTCGACAAAATCATGGCTCGATCAACATCGAAGACATTCGAGCCAAATTCCTCGATTGGATGCTGAACGGCACTTACACCCCTGATCATTTCGTTTTTGACATCGGGAACACTGTTTCGCAGGCCCTCAGACGCGGTAAAGGATGTTCTGACGAGTACTCCAACGGCAACGGATCACTGATGCGCATCCTTCCACTCGCTTTTACCAAGGCAACAAACGAACAAATTGCTGCAGTTTCGGCGATCTCACACGCACACGAAGTTTCAATCCAAGCTTGCATCGCTTACGTCAACATGGCCCGCGCGCTTAACGACGGCGTCGCGCTTGAGGCTGCTATTCAACGCAACCTCCCTTCGCACCCTGTTTATCGACGTCTAGGCAACATTCAAAATGTTCCACAAGAAGAGATCAACGGGGCGGGTTACGTCGTTTCAACCTTCGAAGCAGCCTTGTGGGCACTTACCCACACCCATTCCTTCCAAGACGCCATTATGACAGTCGTTAATTTTGGCAGTGATACCGATACGACAGCCTGCGTCACAGGTGGACTTGCTGCGATCATGTACGGAGAAGAAGGCATTCCCGCTGACTGGCTCGAAACGCTTCGCGCCAAAGATCTGATTGAGCGCTGTTTGTTCTAAAACCATAGAGCCAAACTTGAGGCGCTGCGCACGCGCAGCGCCTCTCAAATCACTATCTTTCGACAAAACCTGAGGGGGTAGCGGCGTATCTTCGAGGACAAGGCCGCAGACACGCTTACGCAAACCTATAGCAACGAAAGCTTTCTGCTCCAATAGAACCAAGCGATACAGCCGAAGCCTTGGCGGCCTTCGACGAAGAAGATAGCCGCTCAGGGGGACACGGAAAATTGTCAATCCAAATGCATATTTGAGTAAACCATTTCCGGTGTCTTCCAACCAAGTACTTTTCGAGGTCTCTGATTAATTTCATTACAGACACGTTTGATATAGCTGTCAGAGACCTT
>JAZRWH010000139.1:0-5412 GCA_045599585.1 Myxococcota bacterium | reverse complement strand
TTGACGCGACGTAGATTCCTACGTCGTTACATATTTGGCTCGCACTTCTGCTGCAACATTATATATGTTGCTTTTACGTTTCTTTCTCATTTTCGGTTTTCATCAGTCGTCGCAGAACTTCATTTCTGAGCTCCAGCGAACAAGGCAGGCTTATACGCGTCTAGAACGATCCGGTCAAGCTTTTTTTTGTTTTTTTGTAGCCACCTACCACAACGCCTACCCCCCCCCAACCTCCTCGACACGCGTTTGATGCATCATAGCGTTTGCAAACACTAATCGCCCCAAAGGGGCGCACCAAACAACATCAATCTATTCTGCACATGCCGTTTTATCAGCATTGCAGCCTTTGGGACAATCACGGTTCCCGTTTGCCTGCCAGTACAATCGACCTGATTCAGCCTTCTTACAAACCCTTAAATACTCTTTTGAATGCTCTGAATTGCACGAAGATACCTTTTCTTCGCCCTCGACCAAACAAATATCGGATTCCCCATAACATGTTGCTGTGCCATCAACGACATCACAGATGTTGCTGCTGTTCGACAAATCACAACGATATGCTTTCTCTTTGCTCTGAACACATTTTAATGCCGTATTACCCTCACAACGCGATACAAAGCTTTTCGCCTGGCACTCCGGCGCTGACACACACTCCCCTTGTTCGGAACAATACCCTTCAACACACGCTTCCGTTCCTACCAGTGAAAAAGATTGAACACCATCATGCTCATGACAGGCATAATGATCAATACTGGCAGACGTATAGCCCTCACGACATACATCCCTGATTTCACCAGCTTCGCAAGCCGTTGCTTCGCAGGCTGTCTTTTCTGCATTACAACCACTCAAACATTTACGCGTTCCAGAACGAACATAATACATTTTTCCATTGCTCGCTTTGGTACAAATCTCAATCACTTCGTTCCCCTGATTCGTACAGCTTACAACGACTTCTTCGCCTTCCTGATTGCACTCTTTTTTCGTCGAACGACATGCAGCTTCGTTACCAATTAGAGCACACGATTCCGATGATGCTGAACAATCAATAATACGCTCTAATCCCTTTTGACACGTGTATAACACGTCTCCCTTGCAATAATTCTCATAACTGCACGTTTTGGGCGCTGTACACTCGCCAACCCCGTTGCAAACACCATATCCATCGTAACACTTTTCGGATGAGCTCTCCCTTATATATAAACTACCATCTGCTGCCTTGGTACAACTATACGTTACGTTTCTGCTTACCCCTCGTGATGACGTTTCGCATTGCGTATAAGATTCGCCCTCACGACTACACTTGTTGGCTTTCGAAACGCAATCAAATGTCCTCTGCTCAACATCCTCACATTCTCCGTCTTCCAAATCACACGATGAACGCTTGTTGACAATGATACAAGATAAAGCGTTTCCTTCTAAATCTGAAATCTGACTACAGTCCACAGCCGAAACAACTTCTTTTTTACAGCTCAATGCCGTGTCACCTACACATTTCACGACATATTCAGATGTTGTACACGCTGATCCAACTTCCTCTGGTAATTCACTTCCTTCCTTCGAAGAAGACGTTGATGAATTATCATCACACGATATGATACCAAAACACAACAGTAGCATACAAAACTTTTTCATTTTCATACAAACCTAAACAAATATTTCTTACTCAAACGAGAACGCAAAAACGTTCTAACACTTCTATATTTTATCGAATTTTATTTCAAAGTCAAAACAGATTACCTGAAGACATTTCATGCAATACAAACCACACTTTCCTCAATGAAAAACAAAAAAATCTGCAAACAATAATGATGCATCGTTTGCAGATTTCATTCACTTGACATTAATCACGATCAATTTTTCGCGCAGTCTATATACTCTTTCACAAACGCTTTACAGTACCCTGGCACATTAAAAGAAGAATAAGTCACTTTTTCTGATATTGGAGTAGCATAATCTCTGATCTCGCTACACGAACTCGTCACATAACATGAATATGCTTTGTCCCACTGGCCTGTACACTTGGGATATTTATCACGCAACATGTCCAGCTGAATCTCGCATGCTTCAGAATTACGATATATATTATTGCCTCCATTACAATCGTCTATCAGCGCTTTACAATAGGCTTGATTCGAATTTGAATAACCATTCACTGAATTATTATAATTAGAATTTCTCGCGCAGTTTATATACTCTACCACAAAATCTTTACAATACCCTGGCGTATTAAAAGAAGATAAATTCACCTTTTCTGATATTGGCGTAGCATAATCTCTGACCTCGCTACACGAACTCGTCACATAACATGAATATGCTTTGTCCCATTGCGCTGTGCAGCTAGGATACTCATCACGCAACATATCCAGCTGAATCGCACATTGTTCAGCATTACGATATGGCATAGATTTTGCGTTACAATTATTCATCAGATAATCACAATAGTCTTTCATGAGCTGAGTTTGCGTTCTACCTGTAGTACTAGAACCGCCTGTGCCCGTTCCGCCGCTACCGGAGCCGCCCCAATTCGGTGCTCGACAAATCTTCCCTTCGTAACAGTTGTTGCTTTCACATTCACTATTCGACGTGCAAGCTGAACCATTAGGCGTCTTAGATGAGCCACCACTACTGGAGCCGCCCCAATTCGGTGCTCGACAAATCTTCCCTTCGTAACAATTGTTGCTTTCACATTCACTATTCGACGTGCAAGCTGAGCCATTAGGCGTCTTAGATGAGCCGCCACTACTGGAGCCGCCCCAATTCGGCGCTCGACAAACCTTGCCTTCGTAACAATTGTTGCTCGCACACTGCTCATTCGACGTACAAGCTGCACCATTGGCAATGCTTCCGCCCACCCCATTAGGATCACTGCAAAGAGACGCACCAGAACAATAGTCACTCTCGCAATCACTATCGTAATCACAAGAACCACCGTTCGGGGTCCGACCTGATCCTTCTTCACAGCCACAAAGCCACAAACAAGCGAATAAACATATCAAAGCTGACTTTCTCATAACAATCTCCTCTATTACACCAAAACGTCCCAAAACTTGACATTCTGACTTCATGATCAACGACAATTTCGTGCCAATACTCGTTTTTATATCAATTTCTTTGGACCTGCCTATTGTCTCTCGCCAATACGGCAGGTCTGGTCGGCTATCTTACGATACGCCGACCCAATCCGCGCTATTTCGCATAGCGAAATACGCGCTTATCCCAAAAACACAGCAAAACCAAATCGTCAGTAACACTTAATCTTCTTAAACTCACTGCTGTCCCACGAAGTTTTCATAGAATACTCGGATAACTCTACAGTAGCTTTGTTTTATCGATATATAGTCGTTTCTAAGCACAAAAAAGACTTAAGATTACTGTTAAATCGCCTGCGTCGCGAAGCCGAAGGCAAGCAGCGAGCGCGACAAAAGAGCGAGCGCATTTCGTTACAGTTAATGAAAATATGTTGTGGGACAGCAGTGTCTTAAAATAAAAAAAGTCCGCATAGAATCAGCCTTCTATCAACACCGATTCAATGCGGACAAACAACATTCCTGCTAAACGCGTCCTTCCTGAATTTAAAACGACGCGTTATAGGCTATCAATGCGATTTATTTACTATAGACGCATGTACGATACTTTTCAGCAAGTGAAATACAATTTGATGGTACAATATAAGTGAGCGACGAATAAGGGGGTAATTCCGTAAGCGGTGTGTCGCGAATCTGCAATTCGTTACAAGTTGCTGCTGCAATACACATATAGGCAGCATCCCATTCGCTCGCGCAATTTAAATGCAAATCGCGCAAAACGTTCATTGCCGTCAGACAACCATCATAACTACGATAAACACTCAGCTCACATTCCGTTATCGCTGATTTACAGTATGATTCGTTTGCTTTTGAGCTCGAGCCACCAACCGTAGATCCGCCTCCACTTGATGCACGACAAACTTTGCCTTCATAGCAATTGCTGCTTAAACACTGATCATTTGATGTACAGGACTCACCATTTTCGAGTTTCACTGTACCACCCCAGTTTGGCGCACGACAAACTTTTTCATAACAATTATCGCTGACGCATTGTTCGTTGGACGTGCAAGCTTTGCCGTTTTCAAGTTTGGATGTACCACCCCAATGCGCTCCACGACAAACTTTGCCTTCATAACAATTGCTCGTCGCACACTGATCATTCGACGTGCAAGCTTTGCCATTTGCCGTTTTAGGATCCGTTACACCCGCAGGATTGCAAACACTCGAAACACAGTTGCCACTCGCACACTGGTCACTCGACGTACAGGCACTGCCCGTTTCAAGCTTGGTATTGCCACCCCAATTCGGCGTGCGACAAACCTTGCCTTCATAGCAATTATTGCTGACGCACTGCTCGTTGGACGTGCAAGCCTGACCGTTTTCAATCTTCGTTTCAGCTGCAACACAAACACTGTCCTTGCAACTGTTGCTTGCACACTGGGCATTGGTTGAACAGGCATCACCAACTTCTAGCTTCGGAGAACCTCCCCAATTCGGCGTGCGACAAACCTTGCCTTCGTAGCAATTATTACTCGCACACTCGCTATTCTCTTTGCAAGCCTGACCATTAAGCGTCGTACCGCCACCGTTTCGATCCGTACAAACAAAGCTACCCGCACAATAATTGCTACTGCAATCATCATCAAAACTGCAACCACCGCCGTTCGGAACTCTACCTTCGCTATCTTCACACGCACAGAACCACAAACCAGCTAACAAACATAATAAAAAAGAACGTCTCATAACTCTCTCCAAAACATTCAGCATCCGAATACTCGAAACTGCAAAACAAAACACACTTTTAATTTACCATGAAAATATCATACCAACAATGTTTTGCATATTTCTATCTCTACGATATTTCACTTCCGCCGAATGTTTCTTATCTCGAAAACAACACTCTTACGATGCACAAATGCCACTGCCCAACGCAAAGGCTCTAGCTTCTCCATCTCCCTTACACACATCATCGGGCTCAAAACAATTCATCGCCGCAACAACACCACAATCTTTCCAACCGAGATACTGCGTAAAAGCTCGATAATGAGCAATGGAAGCATCAGCCGTACTTTCTACGTCGTCTGCATAGGTTAATAAAAGTGCACATTTTTTATGCGCTTCCTGCAAGGCTGTATTGTAAGCATAAAAACGATCTATCGTAAGTTTGAGTTGCGCAGAAAGACCATAGTAATAGATCGGCGAAGCAAAACAAATGACATCAGCAGACAAAACGGCTGCACGTACTTTGGATAGCGTCCACACGAGTTCGCAAAATCGAAAAAACTAAAAAAGCCATTGGAATTCCGGTAAGATGAATTTGCTGAAACTCTCATCGAGACAGGAGGAACCAATGGCGAGAGTAATAAATAGGACAGAACTTCTTGAA
>JAZRWH010000138.1:0-12048 GCA_045599585.1 Myxococcota bacterium | reverse complement strand
TCAAGAAGTTCTGTCCTATTTATTACTCTCGCCATTGGTTCCTCCTGTCTCGATGAGAGTTTCAGCAAATTCATCTTACCGGAATTCCAATGGCTTTTTTAGTTTTTTCGATTTTGCGAACTCGTGTGGACGCTATCAAATCTCTGACTAATTTCTTTTGCTCTCGTAATACAAAAAAAGCTGGGAACGCAGTTCCCAGCTTTTTTTTGTATTCATAGTTACTCCTCTGCAGGGAATTAAATAGGAAGCGCATGAACGCGAAGCGTTCTCAGTGCGTACTACAAAACGCAAATATAGACACAGGATGTATAGAAAATAGGCGCGCGCTTGTTAGGCGATATATTCTGGATCAACAATAATCTATATAGATATATCACTGCTGTCCCACAAAAATTTTGTAGAATACTCGGATAACTCTACTGTAGCTTTGTGTTATCGATATATAGTCACATCTAAACATGAAAAAGACTTAAGATTACTGTTAAATCGCACGCGTCGCGAAGCCGGAGGCAAGCAGCGGGCGCACCGGGCGAGCGGGCCGTCCGCAGGACAGAATGAGAATAAAAAAAGTATAGATTTCTGTAACGAGTGCATTTCGTTGCAGTTAATGAAAATATGTTGTGGGACAGCAGTGTATATATATAAGTTGGGAACAACAGCAGCGAAAAAGTGTAATACCGGGTTCCCAACTGTACTAGATTTAGGCGCATTTATTAGAAATACAGCGTCTGCCGCCGCAGTCACTGTTGGTGTAACACTTGCCATCAGGTGCTGTTGCACACTTATTAGAAATACATTTCACGCCAGTACCGCAATCCTTGTCGCTGTAACACTTGCTACCTGCAGCCGTGGCACATTTGTTAGAAATGCATTTTGCATCGCCACAATCACGATCACTGTAGCATTTGCCAGCAGCTGCTGAACATTTGTTAGAGATGCAACGCCCCTCTCCACAATCAGAGTCGCTGTAACATTTGCCATCGGCACTGTTTGCGCACTTGTTCGAAATGCACTTGGCTCCACCACAATCATTATTGCTGTAACACTTGCCTCCAGGTGCGTTGGCACACACGTTTTGAATACACTTTACGCCATCTCCGCAATCTTTGTCGCTGTAACAACTTGCCTGCGCTGCCGTTGAAATGCTCAATACACAGACGATTGCGCCCATCATTCCTATGAATCTTTTCATACCTCAACATCCGTCTACCAATCTCTCTTATCCTCAAGAGAGCTTGAATGAAAATACACAAATTTCATATCGTGAGAAAACCCTTTTCTCGCTTACTGCTGAACCTTTCACACTTTGTGATTCACTGGTTACACGCGTGCAATGAACGATTCTCAATTGGTGATTCGCAGGTTACACGCGTGCAATGAACGTTCACATTTTGTGATTCGCAGGTTACACGCGTGCAATGAACGATTCTCAATTGGTGATTCACTGGTTACACGCGTGCAATGACATTTCACAATGTGTGAAAACGCATCGCACGCGTGCAGTGGGGCATTCACAAAGTGTGAAAACGCGTCGCACGATTGCATAAAACCGGAACACGATGTGAACGTGCGTCGCACGACTGTTTTGGGCCTATCACACGATGTGAATACCTATTTGCACAAGTGTTTTGGGCCTATCACATTGTGTGATGACCTGTTTGCACGACTGTTTTGGGCCTATCACAACGTGTGAATACCGTTTGCATGACTGTTTTGGGTCTATCACAGAATGTGAATACCTGTTTGCATGACTGTTTTGGGTCTATCACAGAATGTGAATACCTGTTTACACGCGTGCGACGGCCCATTCACAAAAAAAGCCAGCCGTATGCGTTTACGCATAGGCTGGCTGCGAAGCCGTATTGGCCGAAGGCCAATAGGCGAAGCCTTTAAAAATGCTTCGAGACGGAGAGCCAAAAATCGATCGAAGACCCGAAGTTCATATTGAGAGCAGACATCCAGCCCCCCGAAATATTGAAGCTGACATCAAGCGAAAAGATACCGACGCCGGGCACGGGCACGGTGTTGAAGATGCGGCTGGTGCCGCTGATTTGACCGACGACGTAATCGGGGCGATAGCGGTAGATGAATGCCAGGTTAAGATCGCGTAGGAGGTTGAGACTCAGCTCTGTTTCGAGCATGAGGACGGTCGATTCGTCCGAAAAGGCGGTCATATCGGCGAATTTGTAATCGTAGAGCATTGCGCCGAGGCCAAAGCGATTGACGAATCGGAAGTTGGCCATGTGGTTGAACCACGAACCCAAATCGAGCGAAAACTCGAGATAGGGCAAGAACTTGAGGACGTAATAGTCGTCGCTGGCTTTGTCATCGAATTTGGAATCCATAGCAATGGCGACGTAGGTGTAATTGTTTTCGCCATACCAGACTGCGACGCCCAAATCGAGACCCGCCGACCAGTCACCAAGTTCACCGAAATCCATGTAGGCATAGGGTTTAACCCACAATCGAGGGTTTCGATAGGCGTACGATAGCTGTGCACCAAGGCTAACCTTATCGGAGGAAGGTACCCAGCGGAAGTTGACATCAACCGTACTTCCAAACGGGTTGAGGTGGTTGTTTTCAAACTGGAAGGCGTCCCCCTTAAACGTTCCGACGACATCGAACAAATAACTAGAGATAAAGAGCGTCGTACCGAAATGAAAGAAGGACTTCCAAAATGCGGACAGTGCTTTGTCGTCACGGGTAAAGGAACCGGCGATGAGTCCCGTGGCGAGCATTGCGACGGAAGCGCCTTCCATGCCGAGGAGCTTGTAATGACTCTCTTCGTCGCCGATGCAGTGATGTCCATAACCGCGCCACACCGTCGAAAGTAGAATCGACCAAAGACCGCACGAAACGGTCGAAGTGGTATTTCGGCTAATCTCACGAGATTCCCATCCTTCCTGAGCGAGTTGATCGTCGGGCTTATCTTCGACATCTGTAAGTCGGACATCAGCGCGCGCAGTCTGGGGACACAAAGCCAAGGCGGCACACACGATGAGTAAAGCAGCAATAAGGGATCGAAGACGAGACATAGCGACAGGCGCAAAAGTGCGATTTAGAAGAGATTGTAGCGAGGACTTTAGGGGGAAATTGAGAGTGCGTTGCGGAATTGGAATGAACGGTTGCCAAGCGTCCAATCGTCCTCAGCGTATTTATTGTATGACCTGAATTGGGACTGGCGTCATAAGTTTTGAGGTGCCGCCCAAGTGTGCTTGAAGGGCACGCGACAGCGCCTGGGACGACGTGAAGTCGGAGGTTGAGAGTTTGTTGAGCACTTCCACGGCCGCGAGTGGCATGACTTCATAGACGTTTGGCAGACGGTGGTAGAGTTTATCGAAGTTCGTCGAAAAGTCTTCACCGCTAGGTTGTCCCGAAGCGTAATCGAGGTACGAAGCGCCGACAATATAACGGTATTCGTGCTGCGGAGGAACAGGCGCCCAAGCGCTTGAAGCGAAGCAATTCGTCCAGACGCGCGAATCATTTTTAGAAGGTTTGGCAGGCGTCGAGGCATTACGGCACCATAGCCCTTCTTGAGCGACGAAGCTCATGAGGCGTTCGGCGTCTTTGGCTTCGGCTGGCAAAAAGACGGCATCAGGTTTGGCAGAAGCAATTTTTTTAGCGACATCACGCAGATCTGTTTGCGAAGCGTTGTACGTAAAACGCTTAACGAGCTTCCCAGGTGCATATTGAACGACAGCATCCGTCAGAATATCGCCATACTTGCCTTCGGGATAGGCAGCCACCACTTGAGTGTAACCTTTTATATTGATCATATCTGCTAGGACGCGCGCTTCGTTATCCATGCTAAACGAGAGCTGAAATGCGCGTTCAGAGACGAAAGCATCGTTCGGCGCAAAGCTCATCATGACGAGGTCATTCGTAGCGAGTGCCGCTGCGGCGGCCTGAGCTTCTTGAATGTCGAGCGGGCCGAGAACGAGTTTTGCGCCGAATTGTGAAGCCTGGGACAAAATCATAGGCAGCGTATCAGGTGAAGAAGCGGTATCAAAGAAGCGCAAATCAAAAGCTAAGCCTTTGTGTGCATAAGCACCGGCGACCTGGAGCATTCCCCCTAAGATAGCGCGTCCCATTCGACGATCTCGCCCGGACAGCGGGAGTGCGACGGCAACGACAGGACGTCCCGAAGTCTGCTGCGAAGTAGAAAGCGCTGCCACTTCCTGAGCCTGCTCAGTCATCCCCATCGAAGAAAGCGCAAATACCGTTTCGGAGCGCATATCTTCGATGCAGCTCATATCGTCATGAACGGCACACAGTCTGATTGCTTCGAGTCCAAAAACCGCGCGCCCAAACAGACTGCCATTGGTCACCCAAGCCGCGCGTAGTTCGGGCAGATCCATTTGAGATACTGCAAAAAAAGCCACCTGCTTTGCCCATTCGAGCGCGGTATCACATTGCGCGGCATTTTGTGCATCGACGACAGCAGCACTCCAATCGTAGCGCATGAGCGCGATCGTCGCTTGACTGAGCGCGTCTTCGGCAAGTTCGCACGGCGTCGGTTCTACGGGGATGGGCATATCCGTCGTACTCGAATTTTGGGACGACTGAGAAGAGAACTGCGAAGAAGCATTGTTCGAAGCGGCAGAACTTTGCTGGGTATCGTTGTGATTGCGCTCAGGCACGTCAGGCTGTGTGCCCGAAGACTTTTGTACGCTTGAACTTTGCTGTGAAACGCTCTGTTCTGCCGACGCTCCCGATTGAGCCTCCGGGCGCGTCTTAGGCGTAAAACCCCACGATGCACACGAAACGAACATCATTGCACATGCTGATATCACAAAGCCTAGTTTTAACTTCATTGTTCGCCTTCCTTCCCTGAACGCGCACAGATACATACAACGCTCGTTATGAACAAGAGCCCCGAAGAGCACACACACAAAAAAATACGCATCCAGAATGATGCGCCGCTGTTTTTTCTACACCAAAACCGCGCCTTGCGATAGAAGAACGGCAAGCAGGTCCGTATTAGCAGGACCTTTTTTTTATCCCTGAGGGCATTATTTGGAGAAAGTATGAAACCTAGTCTGCCTATAGTCGCTCTGGCACTCGCAGCGAGCGCCTGTTCAGCCAACGAACCTAAAACCGCCGCAAACGTCGACACGACAGCCCAAGTTATGCAGGCCGTTCAGGATGCAAAGTCCCAGTCTGAAGGCCAAAACAACACCGTGCAGGCACAGCCTGAGCAGGCCGAATCATCTCAGGTCAACGCCTATATTCTACCGTCGGTCGCCGTACCATCTATCAGCGACGCGCCCGTCATGCTTTACGAATCTTGGCCTCAAGAGACGACGCTAGACAACGACAACATTCTCGATGTCACAGATGCGTGGCTCGACGGCATCAATTCAGCGCAGAAAACCCTCGACTTCAACGAGTTTTATACGACTTCCAATGGCGACGAAGCGTCCTCGATGGAACGCGTTCTCGAAGCTTTACGCGCCGCTTCAGCGCGAGGTGTTCAGATCCGCTTTATCATCGACAAAAAGATGCACAAGGACGACAACGTCGAAACAGCCGCCCTCATTCGAAGCATTCCCAACGTCACGATGCGTATCATCGACTACGATGCGATTTCGGGTGGTGTTCAGCACTCCAAATTCTTTATCGTCGATGGCAAAACAGCCTTCTTCGGCTCTCAAAACTTCGACTGGCGTTCACTTCAACAGATATCCGAAATGGGTGCACGTCTTGCGCTTCCAGAACTCGTCGATCCACTCGTCAAGATCTACGAACTCGACTGGAAGCTCGCGCAAGACACATCGCTTAAATCCCACATCGAACCGTCGGCATGCCCCGTTCCCGTCACGACAACGTACCACGGTCAAAACATAACTGTTGAAACCGTCGCAAGCCCCAAAAACGTCCTTCCCTGCGCAGAGATGTGGGATCTTCCCAAGATCATCAGCATGATCGACAACGCGCAAAAAAGCGTCGCGTTCCAGCTTCTCGATTACTCGACCGTAAATTATGACAAAACGACGTTCACCGAGCTCGATGAAGCGCTTCAGCGAGCAGCAGCACGTGGCGTTTCGGTCCGCATGCTCGTCTCTGACTGGTCAACGGCTAACGTCCAAAAGATGAAAGACCTCAAGCGTCTCCAGCAAATTCCCAACATTGAGACCAAAATGTTGACCGTTCCCGAGCATTCTGCAGGCTTCGTCTCTTTCTCGCGCACAATTCACTCCAAATTCCTCGTCGTCGACGATGACAAAGCGTGGTTGGGCACGAGCAACTGGTCGGGCGACTACTTCTACGCGTCACGCAATGTCGGCATCATCGTCAATGGCGCCGCCTTCAATGCAGACCTCACCGGGAGCTTCAACCACTACTGGACGAGCGAGTACGTCGAAACTGTCGATCCGAACAAGAACTACCCCAAAAAGGTACGCTAGTTTTGAGCGCTCAAGCTTAATCTTTGTTCACGCGAGAGGGGGAAGTGTCCCCCTGAGCGGCTATCAGCATTGCCAATGGCGCATCGACGTCGGTGCATGCCTTAAATCTGTCTCCATTGTCAAAGCTGATACGCCGCTACCCCCTCACGCCTGCGGCGCGCTCGCGCTTACCAAGCCCTTGCGCGATTTTAACCTAACCCTGTCGATTGAGTACAACCGACATTACCTCGTTTTATAACCAACACAATCACTATGCTTAGAATTCTCATTGAAACATACGGCTGCCAAATGAATACAGCCGACTCTGAACTCATTCAGGGTATTTTATCTGCATCCGGCTTTGGAATTGCTCGTACGCTCGAAGAAGCCGATGTCATCATTCTGAACACTTGCGCCGTACGCGAAAAAGCCGAGGCCCGTATTTTGGGTCGTTTGACGAACATGCTCCCACTCAAGCGCATCAAACCCAATCTGATGATTGGCGTCGTAGGCTGCATGGCCAAACACCTTGGTGACAAGCTCATTGAACAAGTGCCCTACGTCGACTTTGTAGCTGGCCCCGACAACTATCGTTCTCTGCCTGAAATCATTCTTGCGCACAAAAAGCAGGCAGAAGTGCGTACGGCATTTGACCGTTCGGAACTTTATACAGGCTGTTCGTCGAAGCGTCCTAAAGGCGTAACAGCGTGGATCTCGATCCAACGCGGTTGCAATTACGTCTGCACGTACTGCATCGTTCCCTTTACGCGTGGTGCCGAGCGCAACATTCCAGCGGCTCAAATTCTCGAAGAAGTCCGCAAAGTTGCAGCCGATGGTTGTTCCGTCGTCACGTTGTTGGGTCAAACCGTCAACAGCTATCAAGACGGCGACATTAACTTTGCCAAACTGCTCAAATTGGTAGCAGGCGTCGAAGGTATAGAGCAAATCCGCTTCACGTCACCGCATCCGTGTGGTTTTTCTGACGAACTGATCGAAGTCATTGCAACTGAACCTAAAGTTGCCAAATTCGTCCATCTTCCGCTTCAGTCCGCGAGTGATGCGCAGTTAGATCTCATGAGACGAAGATATACGTACGAAGAGTATTCGACAATTGTCCAAAAGCTACGTACCCAATGTCCAGAGATTGCCATTTCAACCGATATTATCGTTGGTTTTTGTGGAGAAACCGAAGAGGACTATCAAAAGACCAAACAAGCGCTTATCGACAATCGTTACGCGTTTGCCTTTTTATTTGCCTACTCCGAGCGTTCGTTATCGATCGCGGCGCGTTCGATCAAAGACGACATACCGAAAGAGGTCAAACAGCGTCGTTTAGCAGAGCTCATCGACATTCAACAACAGATCTCCAAAGAGGTTTATCAATCACGTATTGGCCAACGCGTAGAAGTTTTGGTGGAGGGCTATTCACGTCGCGACGAAACACAAGCCGTAGGCAACACCAAAGATTTCAAAACGACGATCTTCGAGCGCGGATTAGCCGAACCCGGTGATTGGGTCGAAGTAGAAATCGAAGCAGCAACGAGCCAGACACTCAAAGGTAAGCTGATTAGCATTCTCAAAAAAGGCCGCAACCCTGTCGTAGAAAATGCGATTGATGTTGGCATCAGTCTCGGTCCTACGGAGGAATAAGTATGGCCGATACGTGGACAATCGACGCTATGCGGCGTTGGTCGTGCGATTATTTTAAGAAGTATGGCATCGAAACGCCGCAGCTTGACGCTGATATTCTATTGGCAGACACGCTAGGTGTTGAGCGCATCCAGCTTCTCATCTGCGGCGATCAGGTACTCACGCCCGAAAACCTCGCGCAATACAAAACGCGCATTCTGCGACGCGCAAAGAATCGCGAGCCCATAGCCTATATTTTGGGCCACCGCGAATTTTGGTCGATGGAATTCGATGTCACGCCTGATACGCTGATTCCGCGGCCAGACACGGAATGCCTTGTTGAAGCAGTTCTTGAGGCGATCAAGACACGTACGCCCACCGAGGTTCAGGCACCTGAAATTTTGGACATTCCAGCAGTATCGGCATCTACCGAAGACGTAACGCGCGAGGCACTGCCTGACGAAAGGCTTGCTTCGTACGTTGAACTTTGGGCCGATCAAGATTCAGCTCCAGAGCTTTCACAAGACCAAGAAACACGACGCGAAGCAATTCCCGAAGTTGATGATCAAGGCAACCCCTTAGCTCAACGCGACATCTATGCAGACGTTGAGAAAGAAGAAACAACGACGCCAAGTGAAGCTGAAGTCGAAGTACAGCCCAAAGACGCCTCTCTTCCAGCGCTGAAAATCGTCGACATCGGTACGGGAACCGGGGCGATCGCTATTGCTTTGGCCAGTGAACTTAATGACAGAAACGCAGAAATTTCGGCTGTAGACATTTCGGCAGCTGCGCTGGCGGTTGCAAAATCGAATGCCAAAAAGCTTGGTTTTGACAAAATACAATTTATACAAAGCGATTTATTAAATGAACTTCATACAAAATACGACGTGATTGTTTCCAATCCGCCTTACGTTTCGCAAGCGGAGTATGCAAACGTATCGCCCGAAGTTCAGCATGAACCGCAACTCGCTCTAATAGCCGAAAACAACGGTCTTTCGATTTATGAGCGACTCGTGCCTCAGAGTTTTGCGGCCTTAACGCAAGGCGGCATTTTGGCTGTAGAAATTGGTTTTACGCAAGGCGAAGCGGTATCAGAAATTTTTAAAAGAGCGGGGTTTGAATCGATCGTTGTCAAACCGGATTATGCAGGATTACCGAGAATCGTTCTTGGCCGAAGGCCATAAAGTGAACATCAGCAAAAATGCGCCGCAGGCAGAGGGGGTAGCGGCGTATCGCCTTGAAAAAGGGGGGACAGTTTTGAGAGCAAAAGTGTTCCTCCTTTTTTAAGGCGATAGACGCTCAGGGGGACACATCCCCCACATTATAAAAACGTTTGAATCAAGGCAACACGACGTCTTTGTTTTGGTATTTTGACGCGACATTCAGCCAATCAAACGCTCAAGAAAGTTCTTAATGATACGCGTTAGACTATTTGTCATTTTAGGCAAAAATGAAGTAAACTTAATTAGTTTAGAAAGAAACGCCCCATGATAAGAAAATGGGAATGAAAGTTTAAGATCTACGAGTTTTCGCCAAACAAGGAAAAGCAAATGGCCGACAACGATACTGGAAAAGCGTCCGAAAAGACTTCAAACGAAGCGATACAGAAGGAAGAAACGACGGGAACGAACGCCCAGAAACTTGAATCTGCTGCCGACAAAGGACATGCAGTCAATGGCGACGTCAAACCAGCGGTCACGCCCTTAAAGCTTACCCTCAACAACAAAGATACGCGTCTTGGCATTCCGCCCTTACCGGGGATCAAAAAAGTTTCATCCCTCAGCGTTCCGCCGGCCCCGAAACCACTTATTCCCAAGGATATCGAAAAGGCGCCTGAGCCAAAAGAGGTCGAAGCTGCGCCTGAGCCAGAGACTATCGAAAAGGCGCCTGAGCCAAAAGAGGCCGAAGCTGCGCCCGAGCTAAATGCAGTCGAAGAGCAACCGAAATCAAAAGACGTTGAAGATTCGAAGGATGTTGCGGTGTCGAATCAAACGACAGCGCCCGAAAAAGAAGACGACAGCATCAGCAAAGATTCTACGGTAGATATTGCAGCCCTCACCGAAGAAGATCTGGGTGGAGAACTGCCGTCCTTCGAAAAAGAGCGTGCAGAAAAAGCGTCTACATCCAATGAAGATTTTGATGACAACCCGATAGTCACGGCGATCGGCGAGTGCAAGACCATGACATTTGAAATGCTGGATGATGATTATGTGCCGCCCAATATTGGCGAATGCAAAACGATGGCATTTGATTTTGGGACGGACGATATTGATGAAAAAATCAATAACATGTCTTCTCCAGCCAAACCAATCATTGAGTTTGATGAAGGTGAAAGCAAAGACGATGACGAGGATAGCATTCACGTATCGCCTTCTGTTAAACCTGTTTCCAGCATTTCGATCAATTCTCAGCCATCGATGCAGCGCGTTAATCGTCCGATCATTCAGGAGGACGACGATATCATTCGTTCTTCAGAGTTGGATGCTATTTCAACGTACGAAGAAGAAGGTTTTAAGAAGTCGTTATTTTTCGAGCGCGCCATCAGCCGTTGGGAAAACGCTTCGAAGTACGAACTGCCCAAGATCGGCGATACGGTAGCGAACTATCAGATTGAAGCCCTGTTGGGCCAAGGTGGATTTGGTGCTGTTTACCGCGTTAAGAACCTGACTTTAGGCCGAGAAGAAGCGCTTAAACTGATTCTTCCGTCTGCCAAACAGGACGTCAACAACATCGACAAACGTTTTAAGCGCGAGGTCGACTGTGTTTCGAGACTAGAGCATCCAAACATCGTTCGTCTTTATAGTTCAGGTACGCTATCGCAGGGTATTTTGTGGATGACGATGGAGCTGGTCAAAGGCAAGAACCTCGAAAAGATCATGGGAGAACGCCGCCTGACTTTTTTTGAAGCAAAAGAGATCATGGAGCAGATTTTATGTGGTCTGCAGGACGCCCATCAACTCAAACTGATTCACCGCGATCTGAAGCCAGCCAACATCATGATCACTGACAAGAGTGGTTTTGACGGTCTCGTTGTTATTTTAGATTTTGGTTTAGCGAAAGCGCTTGGTGCGGATGAAGATGCATCCGTTCAGGAACTGACATGTGTAGACGATTCCAAACGCGTTTACGGAACGCCGCAATACATGGCTCCAGAACAACTTCAAACAGGCGTACCTGGTCCTTGGACAGATGTTTATGCAGCAGGACTCATGCTGATTGAGCTCATTACAGGTCATCCAGCTGTACAAGGGAACACGGCACTTGAATTAGCTTTCCGCCAGATTCACGAACCGCTCATTCTTCCACCGCGTTGGGAAGGTACTGCAATAGGCGCAGTCATCACCAAAGCAACGGCAAAATCGCCCAAAGATCGTTACAAAGATGCCGGAGAATTTTGCGACGCTTTAAGACACATCAAGACGCTGACCGATCCAGTTTCGGTATTATCAGAGCCGCTTCCAGAGACATCCAAGGTCAAGCTTTCGACACTGACCTCAGGCGGATTTAGCAGCATCCCTGTCCAATCCACAACATCACTCAAACAAAAAGATGAAAAAAACACAGCCTCAACGACGAGACGCTCCACAACAGCGCTCATTTTAGGCGCTTTTGGAATCATAGGTTGGATTGGCTTCCTTGTATTTATGATTTTGTATTTCTTAACTTAGGAAGTTACGGCTCAGCCAAGAGTCTGTGCGCCTTCTGCGTGCAGACAAAAGTACGAAGGGAGGGGACGCGTTTCGAACGCTACGCGTTCACACGCTCACCAGTTCTCTTTTATGACATATGCTCCGACTGAGCTTAAAAAAAAATGGGGCGAAGTAAAAAAAGTTCTTGCCAACATAGATTAATCCGCGTATAAGGCGCGACGTTCCGAAACGGAGACCAAACCGGAACACCAAAGTGGTAGAAAACTTTGGGGCTATAGCTCAGCTGGGAGAGCGCTTGACTGGCAGTCAAGAGGTCAACGGTTCGATCCCGTTTAGCTCCACTCTTTTTTCATACCTTCTTTTGGGGCTATAGCTCAGCTGGG
>JAZRWH010000137.1:0-54554 GCA_045599585.1 Myxococcota bacterium | reverse complement strand
GTCTCTGACAGCTATATCAAACGTGTCTGTAATGAAATTAATCAGAGACCTCGAAAAGTACTTGGTTGGAAGACACCGGAAATGGTTTACTCAAATATGCATTTGGATTGACAATTTTCCGTCTCCCCCTGAGCGGCTATTTGCAAAGCAAATACGCCGCTACCCCCTCTTGCCGTAGGCGTCAACAAGCGTCGTCTGAAGGACGTTCGCGTCACTGTAAATCTTTAGAATAAATCCTCGAAAACTCTCTGCTCATCAATTGGCGTATAACGTAGCACAGAAAGCTTGTGTATGTTAGACTAAGCTGAGTTTTCGAAACGATGCCCTCAATAAACAGTTTATTCTGGGTAAGTTCCGTTTTTGTTGTGAATGGAATTTATAATGAATGTTTTACCTGAATTGTCTGTAGATGAGGTTCAAGCGCTGTTAGAGATTAGACGTCAAATTCATCAGTATCCTGAAACGTCGTGGGAAGAATTCAATACGACGCAATTGATCAAGGATGAGTTATGCAAAATAGACGGTATTGAGCTTATTGATTTGGGGATGAAAACAGGCGTTGCGGCGTGTTTGTGTGGGGCATTGCCAGGTCGCTGTGTAGCTCTGCGCGCCGATATTGATGCTTTGAACGTTTGTGAATGCTGGCCATCTCCTTGGAAAAGTAAGATCGAAGGCAAAGGACATTTGTGCGGTCATGATTTTCACACAACAGCTTTGCTCGGTGCAGCTAAGCTCCTTTCGGGTGTACGTGCTTCACTCCAAGGAAGCGTTATTTTTATTTTTCAGCCTGCGGAAGAGACGACAAATGGTGCACGTGAAATGATTGCGCGTGGCGTTCTTACGAATTATGCCGTTGAAGGTATTTTTGGACTTCACAACCGTCCCGAAGTAGAAACAGGCAAGGTCGTCGTTCAATCTGGACCACTCATGGCGGCTAAGATCAACTTTAGCATTACAGTTCATGGCGTTGGCGGTCATGGTTCAATGCCACATAAATGCGTTGATCCGATCGTCTGTGCAGCTGCAATCGTGCAGGGAGTACTGACGATTCCAGCACGTAATGTTGATCCGATGCGTTCGCTCGTTTTGTCTATTTGTTCGATTCATGGCGGAACGCCGATGAACTTGATCGTCGACAAAGTTGAAATGACGGGCAGTATGCGATTTCATGATCCGGAGGTCGGCAAAAGAGCACTTGAAAGGCTTAAGACTGTCGTACATGCAACCGCCGACACGTACGAATGTACCGCTGATTTTGTTATTGATGAAGAAGTTCCGGCTGTAATCAATCATGAAGCCATGACGGAGATTGCCAAACAGGCAGCAACAAAAGTTTTCGGCGAAGGCCATTTGGTGACGTGTGAACCTGGGATGGCTACAGAAGATTTTGCTGATTATATGCAGTCTGTTCCAGGGTTCTTTTATTGGCTAGGGTCACGTCAGCGTGGGGAAACTCTTTATTCTTGGCACAACGATCATTTTCACGTTGACGAAGCGGCGTTGTACGGTGGGGCAAAATTGTTGGCACAAAGTGCGCTTGAATTTCTATCTAAACATTATTAATTAATTTGATTGCTTGAGGGGGTAGCGGCGTATTTGCTTTGCAAATAGCCGCTCAGGGGGAGACTTCCCCCTCCTCGCTTCATCCTAGGATCAAGCAGGCGTTGTTTGAAGAAGAGATTAGGAAGAAAACGAAGAAAATTGCAGTTTTTTTTCGTTGATTAAATAAAAATCAGATTCTAAATGTTATGGGGTTGCTGCAATTCGTAGGAAGCAGCGAGCGTAATAGCTGATGAAAGCGATTCGGTGGGATGGAAGGTGCAGGGATGCGCACGTTTTCACAGCAAAATGTCGATTTTTTATTTCGGCAGGGAATAATCGAAAGATAGTCATTGTTTTAAAACAGTTTTGGCACGAGATAAGATCTATGTGATTTAATGTAGGTGTTAGTGGTTGCTAGAACTCGAAATAAGCGATAAAACCTATATGGGGGTATAAGACATATAGGAATAAGGAGACTTAGAATATGCGAAAAATAAGCCTTTTAATAGCCATGATGGCAGCATTGAGTTTGAGTGTAGTCGCGTGCAACAAAGAGGAAGAGAGTTCAGGCGCAATGAGCGAGCAGGTCAGTGATACCGCTGTTTTAACGCAGGATGTCACGACGACGAGTTTTACGCGCACGCGAACGTACGTAGGCAACATAGCAGCTGCGAAGATGGTTAAGGTCATCCCGTTGGCAAGTGAGCGCATTTTGAAATTCCCTTGGGAAAATGGGGATTTTGTGCAGAAAGGCGAGGTTATTGCGGAAATCCGTAATGAAGTCTCAAAAAAGGGTTTAGATGCACTTAATGCACAGATCAAGAGTGTGGATGCCCAGCTTCAAGCTGCCGAACGAGAACTTAAACGTGTTCGCAGTATGTTTGAATCGAACATCGTCAGTCGTCAGACACTTGATCAGGCTCAGGACGGTGTAACGACGCTTTTGGCAACGAAACAGCAGCTTTTGGCGACGCAGGAACAAACGAAACTCGGTCTTGATTATGCGCGCGTCGTAGCTCCGATCGACGGTGTTATCAGCAATAAGAATTCAGAAGTTGGCGATATCGCATCTTCAGCCATGGCGCTCTGTGTTCTTAATGACCTTCAGACGCTCAAAGTTACGCTTAATGTCAACGAAGAAGACACGCAGTACCTCCAGATGGGGCAAGATGTCCGCCTTCGCTTTGATGCGTTCCCGGGAGAAGTTGTCGTCGCAAAAGTTACTCGCATCATGCCGTACATTAACTCGTCGACACGTACGAATACCTTGGAAGCACAGTTTGAAAACGTTAAGCTCGAATCAAATGGTTTGTATAAATATAAACCCGGTATGTATGCTCGCGCTGAAATCAGCTTGACCACGACGAATGATGCGATCGTTGTGCCTCCTTCGGCACTCATTCTTGATGCTGAATTGCTTAAAAAGCAGCTTGCCGGTCAGACGCTTAGACGTGCCTTCGTCATGGATTCTAATAATATAGCACACGCTGTCGAGGTTAGTGTAGGGGAGTATAGTGGCGATGTTATTGAAGTTTTAAGTGGTTTGAAGTCTGGCGACAAATTGATCACGCGAGGTCATCACTCCCTTAAAGATGGCGATAAAGTTCACGTCGGTACCACGACGGATAATAATACCGTTGCAGCAGCGCCTGCAGCCAAGGATGCACCTGTCGCAGATGCGCCTGCAGCGTCCACAGGTGATGCTCCTGAAGCTGCTGAAGGCACTTAGTATTATTTATTCAATGAATATATGATCGTAAGGGCGCGCAGATGTCTAAATCAACTCATTGCGCGCCTTTTTTGTGATTTGCTGCCGCTTTAGTGTTCTGAAAAGGAAATATTTATAAGGCATAAATTGTAAAATAGGGTATTTGAGCGTTATGTTTCTGTTCAAATACACAAAAGTATTAATTGCTGACGATATGTTTTGGTATAAATTGCTACAACAAGCTTGTCTTCGATGACATAATTTATATCAAGAAAGATAATCGTCATTTAATCCACAACAGAGGTTAGAATGAGTATTCCTGGGTATTCAGTAAAGAACCGAGTCACAATGACGATGATCTATACGGTCGTCATTGCGTTCGGTATTTTCTCGTTCTTCAGACTGCAGCTTGACTTGTATCCTGACATGGATATTCCGTACGTCTTGGTTATGACGACGTATGTTGGTGCAAGCCCGGCAGACGTGGAGACGCTGTTGTCACGCCCGATCGAGCAAACGGCGGTTTCGGTAACGGGTGTAAAAAACGTCATGTCGACGTCAAAACAAAACGTGAGTGTCGTTATGCTCGAATTCGATTGGGGCTACGACATGAATCAGGCGGAGATCGATACGCGTAATAAACTCGATCTCGTTAAAAGTGCATTGCCTGATGACTATAACTCCCAAATGGTTTTGGCACTCGATCCCTCCATGGAACCGATTGTCATGTTCAACCTGACGGGTGATTTACCGGCTTCACAGATCCGTAAGATCGCAGATGACCGTATTAAACCTAAACTGGAACGCGTTCCGGGTATTTCGTCAGTCGAAATTGCTGGTGGCGAGCTTCGTGAGATTCACGTTCGTCTTAACCCGCAAAAACTTGAAGCGTACAATATTTCTGCTGCAACAATTGCTGGTGTTCTCGCTGCAGAAAATGCTCAGTCAGTTGGTGGATACATCGAAGCTTCTGGTCGAGACCTGAATATTCAAACAAGCGGTAAGTTCCGTTCGGTCGATGAAGTTGGCGAAGTCTTGTTAAGCATGGGCGCCGATGACAAAGGCAGAATGATTCCGATCCGACTCAAAGATGTTGCCGAAATTGAAGATACAATTGAAGAAACACGCCGTTTTACGAACGTCAACGGCAAATCTTCTGTCTTTATGCTCGCTTCTAAACAGTCCGGTGCAAATACGGTTGAAGCTGCGAACGGCCTCTTGAAAGAGATTCCGAAGGTACTTGAGGATACGCCCGAGCTCGGCTACAACATTGTCCGAAATCAGGCTGAGTTTATTCAGAGCTCGATTGCCAACCTCGAAGAAACGATCATTCTCGCAGTTATTATCGTATTCTTCGTTTTGTTAGCGTTTTTCAAAAGCATTACGACGTCTCTTATCGTTGCGACGGCTATCCCGATCTCCCTTATGGCAACTTTAGGTGTCATGGCTCAGTTGGGTATGACTCTAAACGTCATTTCGATGGCTGGTCTTTCACTCGCAGTCGGTATGCTCGTCGATAACGCGATCGTTACGCTCGAGAATATCTTCCGCCATCGTGAAGAAGGTGATACGGCGTTCCAGGCTTGTACGCGTGGTGCCAAGGAAATCATCATGGCTATTACAGCTTCGACGTTGACGACAATCGCAGTATTCTTGCCGATTCTGTTCGTCCCCGGTATCGCTGGTATGATGTTCCACGATATGTCCGTTACGATCTGCGTTGCTTTGACGATTTCCCTTATCGTGGCAATTACCTTTGTTCCGATGCTGTCGTACTACATGTTGAAAAGCTCGAAATTTGATAAGGTTATTGCTGCTAACTCTGGTAAGCAGGTCGACGATCTTAATGAAGTTGATGATGAACAGAAACAGACGTTGGGCTATCGTATCAAAGCCGGTTATGAAAACTTCCTTCGTGGCTGCATTAAAGTTCGTTGGCTCGTAGTGCTCGCTATAACGGGATTGTTTGCACTGGCGTGCTTTGGTTTTACAAAAATTCCGACAGAATTTATGCCGACTTCTGATGACTCATTTTTGACGGTAAAGATTACGACCGAAATGGGTACCGATGCGCGTACGACTTATCAAATCGCAGAAGAAGTTGGCGATATCGTTAAAAAAGTCATTCCGGCATCTGAACGAAAAATGGTTTCGGTCGACGCTGGCTCGGCTGACTCGGGTATGGGCGCCCTGTTCGGGAATGGCGTAAATACCGCTACCATTCGTGTTCCGCTTGTTAAACCTAAATTCCGTGATCGACCGATTACCGAGATCATTGATGCCACACGTAATGCGCTCAAGGATTACCCTGGTATTGAGTATCAGGTTTCTGGCCGTGGCGGCCCCGGTGGCGGTGGTGGCGGTGATATCGATATCGAAGTTTATTACGACGATATTCAGGTTACACGTACGATTACGAACCGCATTAAGCGTTATGCTCTCACGCGTCCTGATGTCTCTGAGGTTAAACTTTCGGTCGATGAACAAAAACCGCAAATCCAAGTCGACTACAATCGTGAGAAAATGTCTGAATTGGGCATCACGTCAAGTACCGTTTCGAATTTGGTTTACATCTTCTTCCGCGGCTTCAACGCTTCCGAATATCTCGAAGGCGGCGATGAGTATGATATCGTCGTACGCTATGATCGCCAGTTCCGTAACGATATTCACGAAGTCGAGAATATGCCGATCCAGATTAGCTCTGGCGGTACGGTTCCCCTTGGCACGGTTGCTGACGTTTACGAAAACCTTGCGCCTACAACAATCGAACGTAAAAATCAGGAACGTTACCAAAAAGTCAGCTTGACGCTCGCCAATACCTATAAAGAAACTCCTGACGCTTCCGAGGTCTCTAAAAAGAACTTGGATAAGACCATCGGCGAAATGAAGGATTGGTTAAATGAACAGATGAAAGCTGATGCTGAAAAAGGTATTGAATGGACGTACGCGGTTTCCGGTACTGCCGAGAATTTCCAGGATTCATTCAAATACCTTGGTGTCGCACTTTTGGTCTCGATCTTCCTGGTCTTCGCGGTTATGGCATCTCAGTTCGAAAGCTATCGTGAACCGTTTATCGTTCTCTTCACGATTCCGCTCATGGTCATCGGTGTTGTCGGCATCTTCTTAATTACAGGACGTACGCTTGATATCTCGGGTCTCATTGGTTTGATCATGCTTGCGGGTATCGTCGTTAACAACGGTATCGTTCTCGTTGACGCCGCCAACCAAAATCGTGACAAGGGTATGGACAAAATCACGGCTGTCGTTAGCGCTGGCCGTACGCGTATGCGACCGGTTATGATGACCGCTCTTACAACCATTCTTTCCATGGTTCCGCTTGCGCTCCAACTCGGTGAAGGCTCCGAAGCTTGGGCTGGTATGGGTACCTCCGTTATCGGTGGTCTTACACTCTCTACCTTCTTCACCCTCTTCTTCGTTCCCGTTATGTACTCTATCTTCGCTTCAAAATCGCGTGAGGTTCAGGAGTACGAAGATGAAGGCGACGATAGACCAAGATTGACACCTGCTGAAGCCGCACGTATGGCTCAAATGAAGGCAGCTGCTTCAAAAGGTTAGATCGCTTAAACTACTAACCTTTGCTTAAAAACGCTGTTTTGGAATATAATTCCACTATGAAACGTTCTCAGTGGCCTTGTATAAAGGCTATTGTGAACGTTTCAAACGTTTTTGGCTTAAAGGTCAGACTCAAATTCCAATTCAATGGAGTTCATATATGAAAAATTTAAGCAGCCATCGCCTCATTGCGCTCCTTTTGGGGACTGCGCTTTCTACAGGCTTTGCTTCCCAGGCTCTCGCTCAAGATGACAGTCAGCCAGATTCGGCTGCGCCTGCCCAATCTGAATGCAAGCCGAATAGCCATTCTTCTTATTACGATCCTTCAATTATTGATCCGAGCGTGGGTGAACGTACTAATAAAAATCTCGCCGCTGCTCGACTCACGCTTACGGCAACGCACGAAACCCCGATTCCGGTTGGCGTCGAAAAAATTCAATCGCAACAGGCGCTACCCGGTGAAAGCGCTTTGGATAGTCAAATTGAACAAATTTCTGAACTAAACGAAATTAAGCCTGGACCTTCCATTACGCTTAAAGATGCTCTGCTCATGGTCGATGCACAAAACATCGATCTTCAATCGGCGCAAATTAATATCGATAAAGCACGCGCTCAGCTCAAACAGGCTTGGGCTATCATTCTCCCTAATATTTCGGCAACGCTAAGCTACGCACATATGGGGTATCCCACAAACGGCTCTGCAACGACAAAATCAGTTGTCGATACGTTAGGACAAATCGTTGGACAGATTAGCCCTGAAATGGGCGCTGGTTTTGCAGCTGCTTCGGCGGCAATTCCCGACGCAAACGTTCAGGATGTCCTCAAGTTTGATCTGACATTCGGACTCTCTATTATAAATGTTGCAGGCTGGTTCTCCCTTAAAATGGCCGATGAAGCTGTGGATATTACCGCGCTCGGTGTCGAAAACGGCCGTCAACAGATTTTGGCAGGTACGGCTCAGGCTTATATGGCTGCCCTCCTCTGCGGTGAAGTCGTTAAAGTACAGCGCGTTCAGCTCAAGTCTGCGCTTGATCAGCTCAGTTTGGCTCAAGGCCGGTATGATCGCGGTGCTGACGTTAAGCTCTCGGTTATTCAGGCTCAGTTCGCCGTCGAAAAACAACGTCAGGCGCTCATTGATGCAATTTGGTCTTACGAAACGGCTCGCGACGCCCTCGCAAATCTCCTCAATATGGAAGGCTTGCCCGTGCCGCAACCGACCCATATCGAACCTGTCAATATTACGACAGATGAAGCCCTCGAAGACGAAGCCCTCTCACAAAATCGTACCCTCAAAATGAATCGCATGACGCAGCATATTAACGAACTTAGCCTCGATGCTGCAATTGCTGGCTTTATGCCTACGCTCTCGGGCGCTTGGCAGTTCGGCTATAACTGGTCTGCCGTGGATATGATTAATGCCGATCACTCTTCTTCGCGCTCCTGGAACGGTTCTAAATCTTGGACTCTCGCTCTCTCGCTTTCGATTCCACTCTTCGATTATTCTAAATTCGGTGCGTTGGACGAAAAAAGAGCGACCCTCCGCGCCTCTGAGTTGACGATCCAGTCGACCGAAAATTCTACACGTATCGCTGTCCGAAAAGCTAAACGCGAATACTACTCCGCGCTCTTCAGCGTCGATAACGCTAAACGCCAAGTCGCACTCGCGCGCGAGGCCCTCCAGCTCCAAGAGGCTGCTTATAACAACGGTGTCTCCACGTTCATCGATGTTACAACCGCTCGCAATAACGTCGCTTCAGCGTCGATCGCTTATATTACTGCCGGCATTCAGGCTGAACTTTCGATGATCTCCCTGATCTCCACGCTCGGACGTGATATTATGGAAGTTGTATATTAATTCATAACATCTATTTCTTATATATTGTTTGCGCGTCTATCGGCTCTGCCGATACGACCAGCGCTTCTGGCTATTGGCTCACGCCAATACGCCAGAATAAAGCCGCTATCTCTAACCGAGATACGCGGCTTTTTCTTTAATGCGCTCCTATCTGAACTTGAATGCTATTTCTCAATTTGACAATGACTACTTGTAAGCGTAAAACGCAATTTGTGCATATCTGCAACAATGTTGCAGATATGCAGAGCATCAAGATCTAGGAGGAGTTATAGAATGAAAATACGTGTTCTGTTTGGGATTTGTTCTGTTTTAGCAGCAGCTGCTTGGGCTTGCGATGATTCTCAGTCTGTCGAAGAGCATCACCAAGACGGAATTGCAAACTACAGTATCACCGTTAAAATCGATAGCGTTGAGTCTGGCAAAATAGACCTCGCAGACATGATGGAGCACCAAATCAAAATTACATCCGAAGGACAAGAATACAACGTTATTCCCATTTCAGACATCATTGCTCAAGCCAACCACGTCTCTCCTGAAAATCTTGAGCGTTACCTCGCTCAGTTTCTCTGTGAATATGAAGCCAAAGACGGCTTTAAGCCCTCTTCTCTAGGAGATCGTTGTAAGGTCGTCAGCTGCAGCGAAACACTTAAAAGTTATTTAAATACTTCAACACATTCGATGATCTATGATGATCATACGGATATGGCCAAACAAGGCTGCTATAATGTCAAGGATGTCGTCTCTGTTGTCATGTACGCTTCTGCAGATAAGCCTGTCGAAGAAGGCGGCAATTCTGGTGAAGGAGGCGAAAATCCCGGTGGAGATGGCGGCTCGTTGGCCGAAAATAACTTTGATATTATTATAGATGGTGACCTCTATGAGTCGATCGATATCTCTACGCTTATTCATGATGGTTCAGTCGCAGTTGCTGATATATTGAATAACGCTGGCGTTCAAGTTGATCTGACAACTTCACTTTGTGAAGTTCAGGCGATCGATCACGAAGATGACTCAAACAGCTATTATCCTTCGAATAAAAGTAAATGCAAAGATTGGCTTTCATGCAAAATCGTAGCTGATGGTGCAATCGTGGTCGGTGAGAATAATATAATGACCTACGTTGAAACTCAAAGTGGTTGTTATGGTACCACGGGCTCAAATACGATTGCTATTAAAACAAATAACTAAATCTATCATATTTAGTTGGCTTAACAGTGTTCCGAAACTGAATACGCTTCATATGCTTTTTCGTACTGGCATTAAGTTATTCAGCTTCGGATTTTCGTGTTTTTACTAGAATGAAAAATATTATCAGTTGCATATTCTTGTTTGCGACAGCTTGTATGGTTGCTGTTCCTGCGATGGCACAGTCTAAAGATGATTCTTTGGATGTGCAGGTTCAAGAGGATGATGTTGAGCTATGGATGGATTCTGTCGAAGATTCTGCGCTTGAACTCGATGCAATTGAAATAATGAACACGATTGAGTCTGAAGTTCGTAACGGAGCTCGCCCTGCCTTTGCTCAAACAATCGTTTTGCCGGATGTTCAATCAGTCAACGATTGGTTGGAAAGTGTCAATGGTGTGTACGGAGATCCGTCAGGCAAGGGAAGACGCTCTGTCATGGTTCGCGGGTTTGAACCGCGTCAGTTGCGCATCGATTTCGCAGGCATTCCACTGGATTCTGCTTACGAAGGGCTGGCTGCGATCGATGCTTTGCCTATGAATTGGATCAGTGCTGGACGTGTGGCTCATGCTGACGCTTCCCCAACCGATGCCGTTGGTCTCGGCGGACTCATTGACCTTTATGCCTTCGATCCGAGTTTGATTGAAGCGTCTTTTGAAGTATCTCGTAGCGGCATGGTCGCTTCTTTATCGCATGGAATGCACTATGATGCTTGGCGTTGGGCTGTTACTGTTGGCGGTAGTTACAGTAACGGTTTTTATTTGTCACATGCATTTAATGCATCAGATGGCGAGAATGGTGGATTGCGAGACGCCGCTGAGTATAAAAATGCGAATTTTCTTGTAAAAACTGGACGATCAATTGCTGACTGGGGCGATGTTGAGCTGATGGCTGGTTGGTCTCAGGCTCCGCGTGAGGTTCCCACAGGAATAAATACAGGAACGCATCGCTTTTGGCGCTATTCAAGTTATCGCAATGCATTCGCAAGCGGACGTTTCAAATTCGATACTAACCCAATCAAGGGACAACTGCTCATTTGGGCGGTTGATCAAGGCAATACACTCGAAGCCTACGACGATGCTTCAAGGACAACTCAAACGGCTCTCGATGCTTCTACTTCCGTTTGGCAGGACGATGATTACGGCTTCAAACTGGAATTGAACGGAGCTCCTTTTGATTTGGGAGCTGCGGGGTACCTTGCGCTCTTGTTGCGTACCGATCTCAGATATCAGCGACACGCATCGAATGAGGCGTTTTATGCGCCTTCGCACAACATTTGGAGTAATGCTAGTCGCGTTTATTTTGACTTGCGCCCGGCCATTGAATGGCTTTTCACGCCTGACATGCGCTTTTTTGCGGCTGGGAATGCCGTGGGCGTCGTTCCAGCTTCGCAAAATGCTTCTTCACTTGAGCATAACGAAATTAAACTTCAAGCGATGTACAATGGAGGATTTAGCGTCGGTTTTGATTATTCCATTCTGCCGAATTTAGATCTTGGCTTGCGTGCTGCTCGCCGACTGCGCATGCCGACGCTTAAAGAACAGTTCCGAAACGTTCCCGAATCAAAAGGCGTGAAGCTCGAATCGTTGAACCCCGAAACAGCTTGGGATTTTGAAGTCGAAGTTCATTGGAGTCCTATCGATGAAGTGGCTTTGACCGTCGGTGTTTTCGATACTGAAGTGCACGATTTAATTGATTTTAAGTATATTAATAATTTAAAAATTGCCCATAATGTGAGTGAATCCCGCATTGCAGGCACAGATATAGCGCTCAAATTAGGGACTTGGGCGGGCGTCTCTTTTGATCTTTCTTATCATTATCTTTATGCATACGACTTGACTGAAGACCATGTTTTAAATGATCGACCGGCGCACAATTTCAGAGGAGCTGTGCACTATTCTCCTATAGATGAACTTCGCTTCACGCTTGGCGTTCAGTTTGAGTCAAAGCGACGTTCCGAAGCATGGATGTCCTCAAGTTATGCCTGGCTTGGAAATGTCTTTTTATTAAATGCTGAGGTAGAGTGGCATATTGAGCATTTTTCGATGTACTTACGTGGCACGAATCTTACCGATTATAATTATACACGAGCAGTGGGGTATCCAGAGCCTGGTTTCGAATTAATGCTCGGTGGAAAAATTACATATTAATCATGGTTGCCTTAGCACGTCTATGCCTTCGGCATACGACGCGCCTTGGGCCGGCTTCTCACGCGCTGATGCGCGTTCAATACGCCGGCCTTCTCTTGTTGTGATGTCGCTTTCTACAGTACCGCAGTCCTACATAAATTCATATTTGAACAACGTGAGCTCTCTGCAAGCGCGGAAATTCCAAAGGGGCGTCCGCAGGACAGAATGAGAATTAGAAAAGTATAAAATTCTGTAACGAGCGCATTTCGTTGAAGTTAATGAAAATATGTTTGAGACGGCCATGCACTGCCTTAAACTATTTTTATATATTAATATACAATTTGAATTCAATCGTGTTATGGAATGAATGGCGACCGACATTTGGCGCTGAATCGTTGACCACAAAGAGGTGTGAGCATGAAAGTCATTTATATCCATGGTTTCAATTCGTACAAAAATTCTTCAACACCCAGAAATATTAAAAAAGCCTCGGGCTATAAAGTGCTCGAAGCATACTATCATTCTGGAGATCGATATGAAGTGATCTTGGCAAGCCTAAAAGAGCAGATTGCTAAGTTTACGGCTGAGGGTGATGAGGCTGTACTCATAGGAACGTCTCTCGGCGGTTTTTTGGCTGATCAGTTGAGTGATGAACCACATATCAAAGCCGTTGTTATGATTAACCCTGTCGTCGATGCGGCAGCTGAAATCGCCAAAGATACCTATCAAGGGGAAATGACAAATCCGATCAATCACGAGACATATGCAGTAACGCCTGAGTTGGCTCAGTCATATAGCGCTAAACGCGATATGCGTCAGACGGACGTTGTGCGTTACCTTGTCCTTTCTGATCACGACGAATTGCTTGATTCTTCTATTGCCGAAGCTTATTGGAAGCCAGTTTCCAAATTTGTACAAATAGAAGGTCCACACAGACTTGTTGACTTCGAAACGATCAGCCGTATTTTGCACGAGATTATCGATTAAGTCACTGCTGTCCCACGGAGTTTTCATAGAATACTCTGATAACTCTACAGTAGCTTTGTTTTATCGATATATAGTCGTTTCTAAGCATGAAAAAGACTTAAGATTACTGTTAAATCGCCTGCGTCGCGAAGCCGAATGCAAGCAGCGGGCGCACCAGACGAGCGGGTGCGCCTTCGGCACGCGGGCCCCTAGTTGAGCTATTCCTAGATTAAACATCAAACGCATCGAATTTGTTGAATTTTTGGTTTAAACACTATAGGCTGCAATCGTTCATTCAATGCGTCACATTATGTGCACATTAAAATCTTTTGGAGAGAATAAAATGTTGAAAAAACTGACAATTGCGCTCGTAGCACACGACAATCGTAAAGCTGATATGATCGATTGGGCTGTCAACAATGCAAAGTTTTTAGCGGAACATCGCCTCGTTTGCACGGGAACGACGGGTACGCTGATCCACGAAGCTTTTAAGTCGAATGGCATAGCCTGCGACATCTCGTGTATGCATTCTGGTCCGATGGGCGGTGATACCGAAATCGCCGCAATGGTTGTTCGCAAAGAAATTGATTTGGCTATCTTCTTAATTGATGATCTCAATCCGCAGCCGCACGAAGCGGACATTCAGATGCTTTTGAGGCAATGCCGTGTACACAATGTCCCCATTGCTTGTAATCGCTACAGTGCGGATCTTATGATCACGAGTTCGCTTTGGGATGATGAGACTTACAAACCGCGCGAACAAAAATACAGACCGTTTGATCGGGAAGCTTTCGAAGCCTCAAAACTCAGATAAAATCTGTATTTATAATGTATCATTACAAATTACAGTGCGTAGTTTGTAATGATACTGCATTGTGTTCGTTTAGGTGAATGAATTTAGAATTTGTAATATTTATCTAAGCTTTACATAAATGTTGAATGATTATGCATAAAAGCGCGCAGCGCTCGCGCGGCGTATTGAGGCGCTATGCGCCGAGAAGACGCGCGTAAAAAAAGCGATGCGTATCGTTCACGATAGCATCGCTCATAGAAATTAATTATACCAGCAATTATATAATTTTAGATAGGGAGTGTTTTTTCCGAGAGCCACGTGGCATCGTCAGAATTGAGGTGCGGCGAAAGAAGTTTATAAACGCGTTCATGGTAGGCATTGAGCCATTCGATTTCGTCGTCGTGTAGGAGTTCGGTGAGGATGGGGGCTGTGTCGAAATAGCACAGGGTGATCGTCTCAAAAGCGAGCCAGTCACGCCCAAAATCGTGCGTTTGCGTGTCGACGCAGAGCACGAGGTTTTCGTGGCGGATGCCGTGCATACCTTCGCGGTAGAGGCCAGGTTCATTGGAGGTGATCATTCCGGGAAGAAGCGGCTGATTTTTGAAGCCTTGTCGGATATTTTGAGGGCCTTCGTGGACATTAAGATAAAAGCCGACGCCGTGGCCTGTGCCGTGACCAAAATTGCGGCATTTGCGCCACATCGGTTCTCGAGCGAGTACGTCGATTTGACAGCCGGCTGTACCGAGGGGGAAGTGGCAAAGGGCAAGGCGGATGTGGCCTTGAAGCGCGAGTGTGTAATCTTCTTTTTCGAGATCGGTGCAGGGGCCCACGGCAACAGTACGCGTGATATCTGTGGTGCCAAAAAGGTATTGGCCGCCCGAATCACAGAGGTAAAGGCCGTGATCGCCAATTTTGGTGGAACCGTCTTTGGGCGTGACGTAGTGGGGGAGGGCTGCGCCTTCGCCCCAGGCAGAAATCGTTTCGAAGCTATCTCCGCGATACTCGGGAATTTCGGCTCTGAACTTGCCAAGCTGAACGGCGGCATCCCATTCCGAGACTGTTTGGCCTGCTTTGATCGCGTTTTCGAGCCAATGGAAAAATCGAACCACTGCAACGCCATCGACGATGTGTGCGACGCGCATGCCTTCGATTTCATCGGCATTTTTTATAGATTTTTTTAGGATAACAGGAGATTCGCCTGTCATATAATTAGGCGCTCCAACACCTGGTGTCAGGGCATCACTTAAATTGTAATTGAGCGTTGATGGATCAACAAAAACCTTGCCCTTAAAGGATTTAAGAGCTTTTGTAATGTCGTCGTAATTACAAATTTCTATGCCGTCTGATTCAATTTCGGCAAAGCTAGCCGTCGTTTGGGTATCAAGGTTATCCGATTTTTTAACAAACCAACGCGCAGTGTTATGCGAAATAAACAAATATGAAATGATGATAGGATTGTAATCAATGTCTGCACCACGTGCGTTGAGAAGCCAGGCAATTTCGTCGAGTGCTGTCAACAGAATGGCGTCAGCTTTCTTTTGGGTCATTTGGGATCGTATCCAGGCAAGTTTGTCGGCACGTGACATGCCTGTAAGTTTCGAAGAAAGCGTTGTAATGGGCGTTTGTGGAATTTGAGGGCGGTCTGTCCAAAGCGCGTTCAGCATATCAGGTGCGTTGACTAGCTTGACACTTTTTCCACTTGAAGCAAAGGCATTGCGGAGTCCATCGACTGCATCTATTGCCTGACATAATCCATCAACAGCGATTACGGGTGTTTTGTCTGTGTTTGCAAAAGCGTGATCTGCGAGCCATTGCGGGATAAGGATTTGATCAGGAACGTTTGTTTTATGGAGTTCTATCCCAGTGCCGGGAAGTTGTTTGCCAGCCTGAATAAAGTATCTTGTATCAGTCCAAAGTCCAGCATGTTGCTGCGTGATGACGACGTCCCCGGCTTCTCCCGTAAACCCAGAGATCCACATGACCTGTTGCCATCGCGGGGCCACATATTCACTCGAATGGGGATCAGAACCAGAAATGACGACAGCATCCCAGCCTTGTTCGCGCATCAGGGCGCGAACAGACTCAACGCGTTGTGCGTAGATATTTTCCATAATAAAACTCCTTAAAATGTTTAATTAGTACCGCCGAATAGGATTCGTAGCCGGCGAACGTTGTACGTTTTAAGACATAAACTCGCTAAATGCTCTCATTATTTATTCGCACCGTGGATGTGCGTTGTGATTGTATCAGCAAGATTTAGTTTCAAGTGTGTTTTGGTAGAATCCGTGGGATTTATAGTACTGATAGACGCATACGCAGATCAGTATGGATACGATGGAACCGATTGGCGCTACGATGCCCATTTCGTACAGTGTCGTTGGATAGAGTACAGCGGCGAGCCAAGTTCCGGGAATACGTATGAACAATGCCGAAAACGCATTGTGTACAAACGTCCATTTTGCTTGGTCGTAAGCGCAAAAATAGCCGCTGAAACAAAAATGCACGCCAGCAAGTGCAACGTCAAAGATATAGGTTTTGATATATTCTGCCCCCAGAGCAATAACAGCTTGATTGTTTTGGAAAAGTGAAATGATCCAAGTTGCAGCAGGTTGGATACCAATACCGATAATGAAACCATAAATACAGGTTGTAGCAATGCCCTTGCGAAGGACTTCACGTGCTCGATCGTGATAACCAGCACCGCGATTTTGCGCTGCAATGGCCGATACAGCAGCCAACATGGACGAAGGGACAAGAAAAAAGAAGCAGATGAGTTTTTCTACGATACCCACCCCCGCAGAAACAGCTAAACCACGGCTATTGGCAATCGCTGTAATGACTAAAAAAGCTATTTGTATGAGTCCATCTTGACAGGACGTTGGAAAACCAATCCGAGTAATTGATTTTATAATATCAGTACGCCAACGAAAATCTTGGCGTGTTATGGCTTTGATTTGCTGAATGCGGCGGAGGAGTATGGCTGCTGAGAGGACACTCATGAATTGTGCTATAACAGTCGCTATCGCAGCACCTTGAGCTCCCATGTGCATTGGTCCCATGAATAAATAATCAAGGAGAATATTAAATATGCCACCAATTGCAATGCAGATCATCGGGCTGACTGTGTCACCAGCACCGCGAAAGATTGCACTCATGACATTAAAACCCGCAATCAGCGGGATGCCGCAAAAACAAAGCGTTGTATAGAGAAGAGCTTCATCGTAAGCTTCGGCGGGCGTTTGCAAAATTTGTATAATATTTGGTGTAAATGGAAGAACTAGAATTAAAAATAAAACAGCCAGTATACCAAAGCCAGAGATCGAGTTAGCAGCCGTTATTTTGAATAAGCCGTCGTCTTTTGCGCCAAATGCTTGAGCAGTTTTTACTGTAACGCCCATGGCAAAGCCAGCAAGCAAAAGCGTTATCATGTGCATGATTTGGCTGCCGATCGTGATAGCTGAGGTTACAGAGGCGCCAGAATCTGCTGCATCTTGACAAAAAACGCCCGCGATATACAGATCTGCTACGCCATAGAAGGTTTGCAGAAAACACGACAGGAGGTAGGGTAAAGCAAATAGATAGATATTTTTTAAGATGCTGCCGCGTGTAAGATCGAGTGCCATGGTGTGTCCTAGGTATTTATTGTGGCTGTATAGGGCGCGTTACGCCGCAGATCTGTTGGGTGAACATCTCCCTGTATGAAGTAGAAACGAGTTTTGCAAATTTGCATTTAGCTGCAGGTTTTGTTAAAACTACGAAAGAGGCGTTTGTGTGTGCTAAACCGGTATGTAGGTTTAGTAGCTTGTTTGTAGCACATTCCAAACCATATAAAAATAGGCATACAATGTTGTGTAGGACGAAGCCGATCCTTGCTCACAGTATAAATGAAATGATGCAGAGCAACTTGAGGGTTGACTTGTAACCTACAATGATACACAATGTGTGCGTATTTCTTTGGTAGAGCATCATGTTTAGTTTATAAAGGCTAAACGATGTATTTTGGAAACAATCTATATGGCGATCTAAGCGCACAAGAAGTGTGATCATGCACTTTTTCGCTAAAACGTATGTGATTCCCTGGCATTTCGAGGTTTTTAGGCATGAGACTAAATGTATCGAAAACTGCTGATTTGCCGTTTAGTTAACACGTCCAAACAGGAGATCTTTCATGCTTACACACGAAGAATGGAGAGCAATTAGTCTGGCTGTTGAACGAGAAGTTGTGTATGGCATTCGGCTAATGCTTTACGCGCTTAAAACGGGGGAATTATCGATTGAAGATCTTAAATTTGCCATATTAAAAAAATCTGATGATTTTATGATGGAAATGCACGATGCAGCGGTGCGTTCTTTTTGTATTGTTGCCGAACCAGAGGGAGGATCTCAACGAACGGGTGGGCAAGCGGTTGCTAAAGTGGACGACTTAAAAACAAATTCAGAAGCTGCTGAGCTAGAGCATTTATTAAATTTTACAGCTTTACAAGAAACGAAGCCCTACTTAACGCGTGACAATTGCCACGCAGCATATTCACAGCAGTTTCTTGACACGCTCAACGAGGTGCTAGCTGTGATCTCTGAAAATCCGTGTATTCAGCGTCGACAGATCGTTGATAAGCTTGGTATTTCGGTAAGGAGCGTTCGTACAGCGCTCGTTAAGCTCAAAGACGAGTATAAACTTATAGAAATGGATGAGCAGTGCTACCATGGTTGGCGTTTAAAAAAGCCTTAAACGGAAAACTTGGGCTATTCGATGGATCTACGGAAGCTGCTGCGTTTGCTTGAAAGACTTCATAAACATTCACTGCTGTCCCACAATATATTCTCATTAACTGTAACGAAATGCGCCCGCTCGTCTGGTGCGCCCGCTGCTTGCCTTCGGCTTCGCGCCGCAGGCGATTTAACCGTAATCTTAAGTCTTTTTCATGCTTAAAAACGACTATATATAGACAAAACAAAGCAACTGTAGAGTTATCAGAGTATTCTATGAAAACTTCGTAGGACAGCAGTGGTAAACATTTTTAAATAGCGTTCAAGCAATACATATAAAATACTGCGCGGCGTATGTAATAGCCGCGCGCGTTGGCGTATTTAGGCGCTGTGCGCCTAAAAGCCAACGCAAAAAAACAATTTATATAAGATCGCGATGCATTACGTTATTTGGCATCGTCATCATCGTCGAGCATAGTATCAACATCTTCGAGTTTCTTGAGGGATTTAAAATCGTAAGTATTCCCGTACTGAACATCGCCCGTGACCATGCCTCGGATTAGCCATTTCATGCGCATTTCGGAGGAACCATGTCCGAAATTTTCGCGTCTGTCTTCACCGAGCGCGTCATCGCCAACGGCATCAGCTGCATTAAGTGCATCCACAATGTCATCTTCGGTGATCAGATCGTGCTTTTCGTCATAGCGACTTGCCCATACGCCGGCATAGAAATCAGCCTGAAGTTCCGTTTGAACCGAAACGAGATTTGCCTTTTTTTCTTTTCCCTGTTCGCGCAGCTTTTCTTCTCTTTTACTATATTTGTTCAGGTCGCCGACGAGGTTTTGAATATGGTGTCCGTATTCGTGGGCGATGACGTAGGCGATTGCAAATTCGCCGCTGGTTCCGATTTGGTCGCTCATATTCGCCATAAAGTTTAGATCGAGATAGATCGTTTCATCTTCGGAACAGTAGAAAGGGCCGTCGTCCGTGTCGGCATCACCGCATGCTGTCGCAACAGAGTCTTCAAAAAGCTTAAATTTAGGTTTTCGATATGGTTTTTTGTATTCGGCAAAGAGTTCTGTCCAAACTTCATCGGTGTTAGACGCTGTTTTATTCACAAAAGCACGCAATTCGGCTTCGCTTTTAAACACGCCATCACCATAAGCACCGTGTTTTTTGGAAACTTTGGAACGTTTTTGATCATCGATTTTCCACGTATCCCAAATCTCGTCGTCATCTGTATAGTCTTCGTCAGACTCGTACCAAGCATCGTCGTCATCTGTATCGCTTTCATCGCCCAAAACGAAGAGCACGAGCATCGTAATGGCTGCAAGCGCAGCGATAAAGCCGAGAATGAAAGCGCCTGCAGAGCCGCGTCGCATAAAAGAAGCAAGATTGGATCGCATATTGATTACCGAAAAATGAGATTTTATAGTCGAAATAATATATACAGAACGTATATTTCTTAATTATTGTATGTCTGATTGAAACAAAATGGTACGATAATTTGTCGATCACGTTGTTTTTTCAATGACAGATTTTTTCTCCCAACGACGTGATTGAAGTCGCGTGAGGAACATCAGTCCTCGGCAGCTGAGTTCAGCGGCCATAGCGATCCAAACGCCGACGAGTCCGTGTTGCGTGACGAGCCAAGCTGAAACGGGGATTCGGATTGCCCACATTGAAATGAGGTTGATGCACGAGGGGACAAAGGTGTCACCGGCACCACGGAAGACGCCGTTTGCGACGATGGAAGCGGCATAGAGCGGTTCGGCAAAAGCTTCAATGCGCAAAATGATCGTACCGAGTTCTTGAATTTCGGGGTCAGGGGAAAGAACGGCGATCATCTGCGGGGCAAAGATGTATAGGAGCGCGCCAGTGGCGGTCATGACGAGCATTCCGAGGCCGGTTGTAAGCCAAGCGAGTTTGCGGGTAAGATCGTTACGTTTAGCGCCGATGGATTGACCAATGAGGGTTGTTGCCGCAGAACCGATGCCGTATCCAGGCATGTAGCAAAGACTTTCGGCTGTTACTGCAAATGAATTCGCAGCAATGGCTGTTTCGCCGAGTGGGGCGACGATTTTCGTCGAGGCGACATAGGCTCCACAAACGACGAGTTGCTCAAAGCCCACCGGGAGGGCGAGTTTTGCCGCTGTTTTGAGCGTTTTCCAGCTCATTTGGAAGCGTTCAGCCAAGCGCAGGTGAAGCGATGGAGAACGTACGAGCAGAAAATACAGCATGAAGCAGGCGATTACGAGTTCGGCCAAAGCGGTGCCGAGGGCTGCGCCGATGACGCCCAAACCAGCTCCGGGCAAGTGAATGGGGCCGAGATCGACAGAGGGGAAGATCAAAAAAGCATTAAACAGAACATCCAAAATGCACATGGCGATGTGCAGGATGCTTGGTACTTTCATATTTCCGCTACATTGAAGCATACCTCCGGCCATGTGGTTTAACATCAAGATCGGAAGGGAGAGCGAAAAAATCAGAAAATACCACGTGGCATTTTGTTGGATATTGGACGGGCCACCTAGCCATTCCGGCAGTATGCCGCTGACAGCCCAGCCTAAAGCTAAGAGTACAGAACTGATGCAAAGGCCTGTCACAAGTCCTAGGCGTACGATTGAACGGGCTTTTTCGTCTTCTTTGGCGCCGATTGCCTGGGCGATTTGTACGGTAAAACCGAGGCTAACTGCACCGCACATGCTTCCCAAAAGCCACGTACTTGATGCGATGAGCCCGATCGAAGCCGCATCTGCTTTGCCTAAATGGCCGACCATGCCCGCGTCGATATATTCCATGACGATCGATGAGATTTGTGCAAAAATAGCTGGCAGGCTCAGGTGGATGGTGAGCAATGTCAGCTGTTTAAGCGACAGTTTTTCGCCGTTTCGAAGGGCTTCTAGGTGATCTTTGCTCATAGAGGTGAAGGCAGATATAAAATGTAGTAAAATGTAGGTGTGAAATTTTGTAAAATCACCCCAAAATCTACCTATTCTATGCCTAGAATTATCATTCGGTCAATGATAACCCTCCAAAAGGGAGCTACGAAAGGTGGATTGGGAGGAATTTTGTGGGGGAGGTCTCCCCCTGAGCGGCTATCACCTTCGCGTGGGTTGAATGATTGTAAAGATTTGCCAATCATAATTCATATTGCAAGCGTTTGTATCGCGAAGTTGATACGCCGCTACCCCCTCTCAAGTTTAATTGTAATACAAGGGTACAGGGGACGCTTCGTGCGCATTTGGGTGACGTTGGAAACGCTTGTCACAAAAGGGGATGTTTGCTAGACTCAAATTTGATCTTTCAAGGACAATGAGAAGGAGGTCTGAATGGGAGATTGGTTTTCTGCGTTGTCAGGATTTGAGCAGACAGCATATTTGCTTGCCATCCTTGGTACTGTGTTTTTTCTGTTAAAGCTTATTCTTCAAACCGTTGGTATTGGCGGAGATGGTTCTGACGGAGTGGATATTGATGGCGATGGTGTGCCGGATATTATTCCAGATGCAGATATAGCAGATGGTGATGCTGACGCAGTTGATACCCTACATTTGTTCACCATTCATGGGTTTGCTTTAATGTTGGCGATTGGCGGCTGGTCGACGATCCTCTTTTACGAAATGTTCGGAACGGCATTCTTAGCTGCACCGCTTGGGTTGGCTTGCGGTATTGGTGCGCTCTTTGCTCATGCTTATTTATTGCGTGCGACAATGCGCCTTCAGGATGATGGTACCGTTAAAAAGCGCAAAGCCATCGGAAAGGAAGGAACAGTCTATCTTAGAATACCGAAAAAAGGCGACGGTGAAGGGAAGATCAATTTTAAAATCAACAGTCAGATCCGTGAGATGCCAGCTGTTTCAAGGCTAGACACAACGATTGAGTATGGTGCGAAAGTTATTATTGTTGGTTTGACGAAAAATGGTGTTTTCGTTGTTGAACCTGCACCTCAACGCGCGCTTGAAGATAAGCGTGATGAAGAAGATTACTAGGTGATTCGGCTGAAATATTACGTTTCATTCGAAGGCTTCGTAAGGGTTTGTTCATGCGTCTTGTGGGTCAGGCTGGATGAATAAGATCGTTGTTTGGGTTGTTCATAACTGGATGCGCCGCAGGCTAGAGGGGGTAGCGGCGTATTTGCTTTGCAAATAGCCGCTCAGGGGGAGACTTCCCCCAACACAAAAGAAAGTGCGCTCATTTTCGTTAAGCACTGTTAAGAATTCGTTGTGAGGGCAGAGAATTGCATGGACGTGCGAAATGAGCGAAAAATAGTGTGTGATGGCATCAAATAGTATATAGATATGAAATGTATTAGGCGTTGTTTTACAACGCCAGTTTAGATCGTATGGGCCGCGTAGCGGTTTTGATTCAGTAAAGGAGTTAACTTATGAGTTTGTCTGTTTTGGCTGCAATCGTAGGTGTGTCAATTCTAGCCTTCGTCATTCTGATTGTATCGATTTCGAAGCGTTACAAACGTTGTCCGTCCGACAAAGTTATGGTCGTTTCCGGTAAGGTCGGCAAAGATGAAAACGGCGAATCTCGTTCATCCATTTGTATTCACGGTGGTGGTAAATTTATTTGGCCTATCATTCAGGAAGTTAATTACCTCGATCTTACGCCGCTTCCGATTACCATCGACCTTCGTAATGCACTTTCTCGTCAGAACATCCGTGTTAACGTTCCTGCAACGTTTACGGTCGCAATTTCTACAGACGACGGCGTTATGCAGAACGCAGCAGAACGCCTTCTTGGACAGCCGCTTCGCGCTATCGAAAACCTCGGTAAAGAAATCATTTATGGTCAGCTTCGTCTGATCATCGCCCAGATGGACATTGAAGAGCTCAACAGTAAACGTGATGAGTTCATGACAAAAGTTTCTCAGAACGTCGAAGGCGAACTTCAGAAGATCGGTCTTAAGCTGATCAACGCCAACTTGACGGATATCACCGACGAATCTGGCTATATCGAATCTCTCGGTAAAGAAGCAGCCGCTAAAGCTATCAACGATGCGAAAGTTACCGTTGCCGAACGTGAGTGCCAAGGTAACACCGGTGAAAAGAACCAGCGCGCTGCTGAAGCGATTGCTATCGCCGCAAAAGACGCTGAACAGCGCGAAGGTGTCGCTGCTCAGATTACACGTGCTCTTACCGCTGAAAAAGAAGCTGAAACGGCTCAGCGTACTAAGATCGCAGAAAACAACGCTCGTGCTCTCTCTGCTGAAAAACAGGCTGAAATGGTTCAGCGTACCAAGATCGCAGAAATGAACGCTCAGGCACTCGCTGCTGAAAACGCTGCGAAAGCCCAAATCGCAGTCTCCGAAGCTAAACGTCTCGAAGTCGAAGCTGAAGCTCAGGCTCGCGCCGTTGCCGCTGAAAAAGTTCAAAACGCTCGCGCTTTGGCTGAAGCCTACGCTGCTGAAGAAAAAGCTGAAGCTGCTCGTGCTTCTCGTGCAAAAGCTTCTCTCCAGGCTGACGTTATCGTTAAAGCTGAAATCGAACGTCAGCGTCTCGAAATTGCTGCTGAGGCAGAAGCTGAAGCACTTCGCCGCAAAGCCAAAGGTCAGGCTGACGCCATCCTCATGAAGATGGAATCCGAAGCTGAAGGTATCAAACAACAGCTCGCTAAACGTGCTGAAGCTTACTCCATGCTCGTTCGTTCCGCCGGTGGTAATGCAGATGCAGCTGTTCGTCTTATGATGGCTGACAAAGTTGAAGACCTCCTCAAAACGCAAGTCGAAGCAATCAAAAATATCAAGATCGACAAAGTTACGGTTTGGGATTCTATGGGTGGCCAGGAAGGTACTTCCAACACGGCTAACTTTCTTAACTCTATGATGAAAGCCATTCCTCCGATGAAAGACGTCTATGACATGATCGGTGTCGAAATGCCTGCTGGCCTCGGCAAAGAAAAAGCTGCTACTACAGCTTCTGCTACTACGCCTTCTGCCCCCGTTACACCTAAAGTTGGTGTCGTCAAGTAATTGATCTGTTCAAAGATCAAATAAGCAAGCCCGGATTAATGCCGGGCTTTTTTTGTTACCCTAAGGGTTCAATCTTTTTGAGAAAGGATATTGTATCTATTTGTAGGTTGATGATTAGTGACAGCTCTATTTTAAACAATACCATTGTATTATTTGGATATGTTCGGTTGTTTTAAATAATCAGCGATCACTGTGGTGTGTGGTGGAAAAGCGAGTGTTTCGGGCTCAAACAGAATACGATCGCCTAGGACTTCTTCGTTGCGCGCGATCGGTGGTAAGGCTTCGCGTTTAAAGGTTTCTGTTTGTGCGAATATTAGAACGCGATTGCGCTTAGGATTCATTTCGACGCCCACGAGCGTAATCTTGGCAGGATCTACAATAAGTCCGGTTTCTTCTTTGAGCTCTCGAGCAGAGCCTTCTTGCCAAGTTTCGCCGAGTTCCAAAAAACCGCCTGGCAATGCCCAGCCTTCGCGACAAGGTTCTATGCCGCGTTGAATCAGAAGGACGCCTCTTCTTTCTTCATCTAAGACTGGAACGATAACATTTACAACAGGCAACGGATTGCGGTAGGTGATTTCACCGCATTGGCACGATTTGGGCCATCCAGAATTTGGATGATCGAAGGGACGTCCACAGAATGCGCAGTATTTTTCGATGGGTGCTTTCATGGATGATTCACTTTGCATGATAGTATCATTTGTAAGTTTTTATATAGATTCGATGCCTGAATATAAAATAAAAGACGCTCGTTATGAGCGTCTTTATATATTATGCACTAAGGATTTATATAATTATTTACCCCAGATCTGTGCGAGTCTAACAATAACTTCAGCCGATTTTAACATATCCTGAACACTGACCCACTCGTAACGTGAGTGATAGTTATGTTCACCGGCGAAGATATTGGGGGTGGGGAGGCCTTTGCGTGAGAGCTCCGAACCGTCTGTACCGCCACGTACCGATTCTTCGCGGAGTTGAAGTCCTGCATCACGAATGGCTTGTGCAGCGTTTCCGACGACGTCGGGGAAGCGATCTAAGACTTCTCGCATGTTGCGGTATTGCACGCGATGCTCATAAGAAAACTTAGAGCCAGGATTTGCGTCGACTGTTTCTTGAGCAAGTTTGAGAAGGAGATCTTTCTTTTCGACAAGTTTTGATTCGACAAAGTCGCGGATGATGAACTGGACGGTAGCAGCATCTACACCGCCTCGGATGTCCGTTGGATGTACGAAACCTTCACGACCGCGTGTTGTTTCGGGGGAAAGCGTATCTTTGGGGAGGCGCGCAACGAAGTCAGAAGCGAGTTTAATCGCATTGATCATCGTGTGGTAGGCGTCGCCGGGGTGTGTGTTGAAACCTTCGAAAGTGATATTCATGGCATCAGCGCTGAAAGTTTCGGTATCGAGCATACCGAGTGTCGAGGAGTCGATTGTGTAGGCGCAGTAAGCATTGAATTTTTCAACATCAAAATAAGTGGTACCGCCGCCGACTTCTTCATCGGGCGTGAATGCAACGCGGATATCACCGTGTTTAATTTCGGGATGATCGAGCAGGTACTGCATGGCGGTCATCACAGCGGCAACGCCCGATTTATTATCTGCGCCGAGCAAAGTTGTGCCGGAAGCAGTGATGATATCATTGCCGATTTGTTCAGCGAGTTCTTTGGTTTCGGCAAAACGAATAACGGTATTGGGGCGATCGGGCAGTACGATGTCCTGACCTTGATAATTTTTGTGTAAGATAGGTTTGACGCCTGCGCCGCTGATTTCGGGGGATGTATCAACGTGCGCCATGAAACCAACCGTTTTTGTGGGATGATCTGTATTCGAAGGCAGAGTGGCCGTCATGTAGCCATATTTGTCAAGTTCAACGTTAGAGAGTCCCAGCGCTTCGCACTCCGATTTGAGTACACGCAGGAGGTCAAACTGTTTTGATGTTGTCGGATACGTTGTGCTTTCGGGGTCAGATTGTGTATCGATCTGAACGTAGCGGAGAAAACGCGTCAAGAGTGAATCATAATAATTTTTAAGCATTTCGTACCTTTTTTGTAATTATCCGCAATGGAATTAGATAAGGGAATCTTTGATAAACTATATTAAGGCGCTGCGGCCAGAAGGGGTAGCAGCGTATTGGCTTGCCAATAGCTGCTCAGGGGAAGGCCTTCCCCTTCTATAAAATTATCAAAAATAAAGTTGATTACAGAATACTATAAATAATGTTGCTCTGGCTATTGGCGATGCCAATACGCCAGAGCCGCGCGGCTATTGGCGAGGCCAATACGCCGTGCGTTGTGCGCTTTGTATTATACAAAGCACGCAGCGTGAGAGATTACGTTCCAGAAAGGACGACGTCATCAATGCGTAGAGAAGGAATCATAAGTTTGCTATACAAATAGGGATTATTGCCAAGTGCGGACAAATTATTCCAGAATGTATTAAAGTTCCCGTTAATATTCATTTCGGAAATAGGCGTTGTAAGTTCGCCATTTTCGATGGCGATGCCAACGATACCGTACGAGAAATCGCCACGGACAGCGTCTTTGTTTCCGCCCAGGAAGCCTGTAATGAGGATGCCGTCTTGAATGGATTTAATAAGTTCATCAAGCGACTTGCCATCTTTGGAACCAGGCATAACGAGATTTGTAAAAGCGCTGCTCGTGACTTCAAGATTGAGTTTGCGCGCGTAATAGTTGCTCAAATTATATTGTTTGAGAGAACCATTTTCAAAAATCGTACGGTCATGGGTCGCCATGCCTTCAGAATCGTAAGCGCGTGAAGCCGGACCGCCGGGAATGTGCGGCATGTCGACGAGCGTCAATAGATCAGAGCCGCATTTTTGACCAATTTTATCAAGAAAATAGGATTGTTTTTGGTCGATAGAAGCGCCAACAATCGGGCCTAGATAGTGATTCATCAGCGTGACAGCTGCACGATTGTCAAAAAGTGCCGTGCGCGATTTGGTGGGGAGTTTTTTCTGATTCAGGCACGTAAGCGCACGTTTGAGTGCTTCGTCCGAAATAGATTGGGACGAGAGAAGATCTGATTTGTGATGCCCTGTGGAGAAGGCATAGTCGGAGGGTACTTTGCCATCAGGCGATTTAAGAACGATCTCAGTATAATTTGAAACAGCTGTGGAACTGCGTTCACCCGAAAAACCATTGCTTGATGCAGAAAAGTAATCGCTTTTTTCGTAGGAAGCGCCGGTCGAAACATCCTGAATGGGAGCATCGCTGTGCGCGAGTGCGGCATCTTCGAGTTCTTTGGTCATGGCGATGAGGTCATCGGGCGTCATATTTTCGACAGCCGGATCTACTGTTTGCAGGTCTGCATTCGTTCGGCCTTCGTATTTTGCAGGGTCGGGAAGTGCTCTGAATTCATCGGGTTCCAAGAGACGTGTAACTTCGACACCGCGCTTAATAAAAGCTTCGATAGACTCATCGCGAAGATCAGAGGTCGAATGCGTACTGTAGCGTCCATCAACATAGAGGTCGATTGCCAACGCCGAGGTACCAGAACTCGCCATGTTTTCGACTTTCTTTTTGCGCCAAGTGATATCGACCGATTGACCGTGAGCAACGCTGGCGAATGCATCCTGAGCGCCGTATTTTTTTGCACATTCGAGTGCTTTTTGAACGATATTTTTCATATCCTGAGACATGGTTAATTACCTCCAACACTGATCGAAGAAACGAGAACAGAGGGCATACCGAGCGATACGGGCATACTTTGACCATCTTTACCGCATGTCCATCCGCTGCAGCTGTATGCGAAGTCGTTGGCAACGCGCGTGATCTTCGAAAGTGTATCGGGACCGTTGCCGATGATATTGACGTCTTTAATAGGAGCAGTCAATTTGCCGTCTTCGATTAGGAAGCCATTTTTAACATAAAAGGTATAGTCACCAGCACCAATTAAAACCTGACCGTTTGTGTAACGCGTGCAGTAGATACCGTATTTGACGTCTTTGATGAGATCTTCAAAGCTAGCATCACCATTTTCCATATAGGTTGTGCGCATACGTGGAATAGGGTTGTTTTTGTAGGATTCACGTCGACCACTGCCAGTCGGTGCAACGCCGTAATGTTTAGCGCTAATTTTGTCATGCATGTAGCTACGTAGGATACCCTTGTCGATGAGAACCGTTTTTTGAGAAAGCGTACCTTCGTCATCAACGTTTAGGGCGCCGCGGGAGCCTTCGTTTTCGCCGCTGTCGACGACAGTAACGTTTGCTTCGGCGACTTTTTTGTTCATCTTGTCTGCGTAGATACTGACTTCTTTGCGGTTGAAGTCGGCTTCAAGACCATGCCCAATGGCTTCGTGGAGCAGGATACCGCTTGCTCCGGCACCCAACACAACAGGCCAGTCGCCACCTTTAGGTTTGACAGCGTCGAACAGAATTGCAGTGTCGCGAACCAGATCATTGAGCATCGTTTCGATGCGTGCATCGTTGTAGGTTGCAAAACTGCCCATGATCGCGATCGAATCGGAGTTGGACTGGAGTTCTCCACCGCGATCCATGACGAGCGTCACACGAAGATTGGCGTAAGGTTGCGAATCTTCAGCGTTTGTGCCGTCGCTTGATGTGACAAAGATATTGCGCTGATTCCAGTTAAGACTCACCTGGACTTTTGTAATTTCGTTGGATTTGGCGCGTGCTTTGGCTTCAATACTGCGAAGTAGGGCTGCAGCTTCCGCAATGTCGACGGCATCCCAGTTTGCCTGCTGGTCGTACCAGATTTTTTGGATATCGAGCCAATGCTGAGGTTTAACAACGCCTGCGTCTGCGCCTTGGGCAATCGCAGCCGCTGCATCTGCCGCAGCCAGCATGTCGTTTAGCATCAGTGATTCAGTGAAGGCATACCCCACCTGATCGTCGACGACTGTGCGGACACCCATGCCCAGCGATATGCCAGTGTAGGCTTGCGAAACAATGCTGTCTTTCAGCAGCAAAGAAACGTTGCGCGAGTGCTCAAAATAAAGCTCTCCCCATTGACCACCGTGTGCTAAAGCGCGCGATAAGACCTTGTTTGTCATTTCGGATGTAACTCCGAATCTTGACTCAAAATATGATGGTCTCGCTGAATTTTGTACAGGACTCACTGCAGTCTCCTTCTTTGATGCGGCGCATCCGGCAAACGCTGCGGCGCCGGCGGCCATTGCGCCTGCCGCCATAAAATCACGTCTCGTCCACGTCATGGAATTCTCCTCGTTTATCAAAGTTGCTGACGTTAAGGTCAGATCTTTTTACTTATGCTTCTAGCCGTCTGACCGGCTTAAGCCAAAACAGCTTTTGCTCTTTATGACATTCCCCAAGATATTTGGGATTTTTTTTATCTTTTCACGCTTCGTATGCCACTTTTTTGATCAGTTTTATACGGACCGTCTCTCCGAATCGAGCGAAGTGTCGTTTGCGTTCAAATACTCAATTTTATTATTTTAAATTTTGTCCTAAACGTTTACAAGCCCATTGTTCTGTTGTTTGACACTGTGTCAGACGGAGATTGTTTTAGTTGATAGGTTTTAGGCTTGTGCGGTTTGTGCGCTGCTCTGGGCAAGCGTTCGCAAACATTCTGTGGGCCTTACGATTTATGGAGTTAAGTTATGGGTTGTTTTGTCGTTCCTGCTGTTGGCGCCGTTATTTCGCATGTTGCTTCAAAATGCGTTCACAAGAAGCAAGACTCCTCATCCCAGTGCTCGTTTTCGCGCAAACTCGGTTGGCTTACTAAACTTTTGGCTGGTGGTTCGATCCTGCTCGCTTTTGAACACGTTTGGCACGGCGAAGTCGTCGCTTGGTTCCCTTTCCTTACAGCTATGAATGATCCCAACGATGCTGCCGAGATGTTCCATGAAATGTCTACTGTTGGCGTCACCATGCTTCTCGTTTGCCTCGCAGTTTGGGCTGTCATGCTTCTCGTTGCTCGCTCTGTCGAAGTTCGCTCTGCTGTTAAGGAACATTAATTATGACGTTACTCATTACCGTGTTTGCAGCCGTCATTGCTACCATTAAATGGTATGCTAAAGCTCCTGAAGATAACTGGTGTTTGTCGACGCTTTGTTTTCTATTTTGGGGTGCTTCCATCATGTGGTTTGTCGATGCCGTTTTCGAATACATCGAAGCTGGTGCCGAATACTTCCAACCCGCCCCCGCCGAAATGCTTAATGACGCTTTCTTGGGACTCAGCGTCGTTGCACTCGCGCTCGTCATTTGGACCGTTCGACTTCTTGTCAAAGATCCGCGTGGGGCAGTCAAAAAAGTCCTTTTGGATCTCAAAGAAGACTCTGCTCAAACAACGCCTTCTGAGGTGAGTCAGCTTTCTTAATATGCGCCTTTTGGGGGGAGGTCTCCCCCTGAGCGGCTATCATCTTCGCCCAAGGTTGTGGTGTATGACTGCATTGAATCTTTTGTCTTGGGCTATGATGATACGCCGCTACCCCCTCGTTTGAGTCAATACTTATATATTATGTTGAGTCTTGGTTTTAATTATATAAGTATCACTTAGCTGCTCAACGCATTCTCCCAACTGCTATTGATTCGTTATTGTCAGGATTGCTTTGTGGTCTTGCGTTAGAGCGATCAAGATCTGTTGTCGAAGCTTACAAAAAGAGCGGTTCAATGAACCGCTCTTTGGGTCATCAAAATTTACGATCTCTTTTTCATGACTTCTTCTTCGATACTTTTCAGCGAAACGCCTCGCTCTTTTGCAATACGAGCTAAATCTTCATATTCCGCTTTAGATCGTTCAACGCCGTACCCCGTTGATCTTTTAATCCGAACCTCCCCTTCCGGCAGCGAAACCGTTTGTATCTCTCGTGCTAAAACATATCGTTGGCATAGTTTTTCTCGAACGCCGATCGTCGTGGTATGCGCAAAGATGGTTTTGAGGATGTGTTCTCGATCACTCGTGTTACAAAGAATCGTCAGCATATAGCCGGGTCTCGATTTTTTCATAACAATTGCTGTGGAAAATACATCCAAAGCCCCTTCTTCCATAAGACGCTCTTGCGCAAATCCCATCGCTTCTGCTGACATATCATCAAGATTACAGCTTAACTCGCAGATGATTTCAGAATTATCTTCTGTATTTCCTAAAAATGCGCGTACACAATTAGGACGTTCAAAAGTCTTTTTGCCCATGCCGTAGCCTACGCGTTTGGTGTTCATCATGGGCATGTAGCAGAATTTGTTTGCAAAATGTTTAGCAATTGCCGCTCCCGTCGGTGTACACAATTCGCCATTGACCTCTCCGCCGTACGCAGGAATGCCACGTAAAATGAAGGCCGTAGCAGGCGCTGGCACCGGAAGAATGCCGTGTGCGCAGTGAACATGGCCACTTCCGACATGAATCGGCGAACACAATATCTGTTTGGGGTTAAGCTTGTGAATTAATAAACAAACGGCCGTAATATCGGCAATCGCATCCATCGTTCCGACTTCGTGAAAATGTACTTCTGTGACAGGAACACCATGAGCGTGGCTCTCGGCTTCTGCGATGATTTCATAAACAGCACGTACATTTGCTTTCACAGAATCGTCGATATTGAGTGCATCAACGATTGCATAGATTTCGTTCATCGTAGCGTGGTGATGTTCATGTGAATGCCCATGTTCGTGACAATGCCCATGTTCGTGACAATGCCCATGTTCGTGGCAATGCTGATGTTCGTGGCAATGTTCATGTTCGTGGCAATGCTCATGTTCGTGACAATGCTCATGTTCGTGACAATGCCCATGTTCGTGGCAATGCTGATGTTCGTGGCAATGCTCATGTTCGTGACAATGCCCATGTACGTGGCAATGTTCGTGTTCGTGGCAATGCTCATGTTCATGGCAATGTTCGTGTTCGTTGTGCGCGTGGCAATGGTGGTGCGCGTGGGCATGATGCTCATAATGTGCTTTGACATCTTCGCAGATTTCTTCGATGCCATTGACCTTAATGGTTACTTGCATGCCCGAAATACCGGATTTTTCGACTTTGGAGTGACTGAATTCGACACCTGGCAGGCCAATTTGATTTAGCTCGCAGATCACAGCTTCGGGGTTATCAAAGAGATCCAAAAGTGCTGCTGTGATCATGTCGCCAGCTGCTCCCATTTGACAGTCAAAATAAAGTGTTTCCATTCGATCAAACTCCACTAGGGTTTGTTAGGTAAAATTCGCAAATAAAGCCCTAGAATATTTTGCAAATTGTAATAATAAGTCTGATACAAAACATCAGATATAACATGTAATGATGCGATTTTTATTGGGGGATGTGTCGATACTGTTCATGGTTTTTGCAAAATTATGGTTTAATTTTGTGAAAAACAGTATTAATTTGTTGATTGATGAATTATTTTCAATCAATCTTGGGGTGCTTTAAAAGTCCACCCAAGGTTAAGTTTTAGCATGGAATCAAAACAACCGCACGAATATTTACCGGACCTGTATTCAAACGCTCTCAACAAATGAAAAGCTCATCGGCGGGCGCGAACTTGACTTTGTCTTCAACATGCGCGTCCGGTGCTCCCGCTGCTTGCCTTCGCCTTCGCTACGCGTGCAATTTATAGTAATCTTAAGTCTTTTTTTGTTTAGAAGCGATTATATATCGATAAATTAAAGTAACTGATGCTCAACGACAAGCGGAAGCGACGCGTTACACGGTTCTTCAGAGAGCGTATGTTTGGGGCTCTAGTTCAGGTTCATTTTCTTATGATGGTACATGTGCAGATGCTCATTGTTTTTCTTCTATGCTCACTATAAGTGTTAGACAGGCTTGATGTGATTAATTTTACTGGCAACGAAAGCAGCGCCAAAGCCATTATCAATATTCACGACACTAATGCCCGTCGCACATGCATTAATCATCGAAAGTAGGGCTGCAAGTCCGTTAAACGCTGCACCGTATCCAATACTCGTTGGAACTGCGATTACGGGAGATTCAACGAGCCCTGCAACGACACTTGCTAACGCGCCTTCCATGCCAGCGATAGCAATAACAACGCGAGCCTCTCTCAATTGATCAACACGCGAGAGCAGTCTATGAATTCCCGCGACACCGACATCATAAATTCTATCTACATGGTTTCCTAAAAATTGCGCAGTAATTGCAGCTTCTTCAGCAACGGGGATATCGCTTGTACCAGCTGTAACAACTGCAATTTTGCCCAATCCATCTGGAGTAGGAAATGCTCCGACGATAGCCGTTTGTGAAATGGGATCGTATTGGATTTTGAGTGTTCGACTTACAATATCGGCAGAATCTGGTTTTAAGCGCGTAATAAGAATGGGGGATTGATCGTGATCAGCGAGTGTTTGCGCAATTTTAATGATTTGCTCTGGGGTTTTGGATGCCCCAAAAATGACTTCTGAAGCGCCACGGCGTGCTTTGCGTTGAAGATCAATATTTGCAAATCCCAAGTCAATCGCTTCTGCTGCGCGAATGCGTTTTGCGGCTTCCTCAAGCGAGAGTGTATTATTTTTATAGGCTTGTAAAATGTCGATGATACTTTCGTTCATGCTTCAAAACCGAGTCAGGTGTAGCAAAGCAATACAAATAAAGCGCTCACAATGAGCGTATTGATTATATATCATTTCATTGCTATCTCACAAAAAATACTCACTGACTGCAACGAAATTCATTCAATATAGATGTAAGTTAATAAGTCATCCTCATTTGGTCTCAAGTGGGGGCAGATCGTGTTGTAACGCGGGATTTCTGTAGAAACCCGCGTTTTAATCATATAAGCTCTAACACTCGAGGTAATCGAGGTAGAGGAATTTTGTATCAGAGGGATCATCTATATATTCGTGTCCGTGGCATGTACCCGTCAGAATGTGACGTCCATCTTTATAGGCGAGCAGGGTCGTAAAAGGCAGAGGAAGCCAGAGGCGATCATCGAGTGGAGTCGTAGCAAAAAACGCGGTATTCATTTCTTGACGAATAAAGAGCGTGTCTTTGTAATTTGTATGCACATAAAACACTTCTCCATCATATATAATGAGATTAATTTTGTTATGGGGAGCAATTTGGCATACAATTTCGTCGAGAAGAGCGAATCGTTCGTCTAGATTTAGGGCGCGTCCAAGTTCGACTCTACGGGCATTTACGCGATCAATAATATAATACAAAATGCGTTCACTATCAGTCATGCCCGTTTGAATATTGACATATCGATTTAAGCGGGGCGAGTCGAATATGGTTCCATTATGAATCAGTGTCCAAGCGCGGTCATCACAGTCACGCATGATAAATGGATGACAATTTTCATAATCCATATTGCCTCGGGTGGCTCTGCGAATATGAGCAACCATATTATGAATTTCAATTTTCGAACGCAGTCTAGCCTTTAAGTATTGGCTTCGATTAGCGCAGGCAGGTTCTTTTTCGAGACTAACGGAGTTACCATAAAACACGGCTAATCCCCAGCCGTCAGGGTTTTTATCACTATGAGAAAAGAAAGTCTTAAGCAGATTATTAATCTGAACGTCGACTGAACTTGAAATAGCAAATAATTCACACATTATAATACTTCCTGCTGACGCTTTTGAGCGAGTTCGAGACCTTTTTGAACAAAGTTGTCAGCAAATTGAGAGCGTATTTTCCATGCATAACGCTTATCGGGATCAATAAATTTAGCTTCTTGGAAATCGAGAATATCCTGAACATGGGGGAAATCTCTGAAGAAGAATTTCATTTGATCGACGACCATGAGTCCCGTGTCAGCCACAGAATAAATATGGCTGCCCGGAACAACGATTTTTACAGTTTTGAGATCATAGTGAGCAGCATTTTTGAAATTCTGCACAGCTTGAATCTGATCTTTCTGCGTGAGTGGGTGGGGCGGTTTGCAAGCAAGCCAAATGAGCAGGAGCTGTGCAAACTGCAAATCTTTGAGATTTAAACCAGCTGGTTCAAGCGGATTGAGATCGATCATTCTGAGCTCAATATGATCGACGCCCTCGTTATGCAAAGTTACAAGTCTATTTTTTCCGCGCGGTTTTAGGCGAATTGGATAATACAATTCGGTTGGTGCGGCTAACAGTCCGTTTTCAACGTATTGCTGAATGCTGTCTGCATAATCTTGGATATTATTGTAATTAAATACAGGGGTAAAGTAATTCCAATATCCAAGTTCACTGCATCGAGTACTTGCCATACCGTTGAACGTTGTGCCTCCGAGTTTGCCTTTTTCGACGTAACTGGAGTCCATCAATGGGCTTGCTGCAGTGAGCGCGGTCATGATCCAACCGTATGAAGCTGCTCTTTCGGCAAGATTCATATACAATTTATTTTTATAATTTTTGAAATTTTCTTCACCGCTGACTTCAAAATCAGCCTGAAGCAATTCATCATCAAAAGAATAATTGATATGAATACCAGAGAGAACCATTTTATACCGCCCGTATCGATCCGAAAGATACTCGCGATAGCTTGTTTTGGAGGCATATCCACCAGCGAATTGAGCCACCGGAATATCATTTTCATTATGAATAAAAGGCGGATTAGAAAACGGCCAAAGCAGTTCGGGGTCGGGGAGGGAAGCTAACGTCCTATGGATTTGTTTTGTGTAATCAAATAAAGCATCAAGGGCTTCTTGTGCAGAAGGAGCGACAGGCGTATTGATTTCTGTTTGATTTTCACAAAAGTCGCGAACGATATGGTCATTAGCTGGAAATGGGTGTGGTGTATGCGAAAGAAAGCCCTTGGGCGTAACGCGGAGGCTTTCTTTTTCTAGGCCAAAGCATCCTTTGAATAATAGACTTTTAACTTTATCATTTTCGAGGTGAAACATAGATTAAGTCCTTATGACGCCTTCAAGGAGCCAAGGCATGAAGTAACGAATCTGTTTGCGCCACCAAGGCCAATCGTGGTCAACATCGTATCCCCAAAAATCGACCCAAGTATGGATTCCTTTTTGTTCAAAGATATCTTTAAGGATACCGCTTGTACGAATGCCTTCAGCTTCCCAGCGACCTTGACCAACGCAGATCGCGCTTCTGCGATGATTGTACATATCGATATAATAATGATCATTAGGAAGGTTCGCAAGAAAGTGTACAGGCGAGTTATTATACAATGTTTCATTGCACCAGCCGTCCCAAAAATGCGGAGCATCATAGCATCCAGAAAGTGCCAAAACACCACTGAAGAGATCAGGTCGGCGATAGAAGAGAATGACAGAGTGCGTAGCACCGAGGCTGAACCCCGTGACGATGGGGAGGGCATTACTGCCGTTAATCTGGCGAATAAAGGGAACGGCTTCATCGACGATATAATGATAATATTCTTCTTGAACCCAGGCGCGGTAACCTTTGTCCCCAAAAGTATCAGACCAACTTTCGCGGTCGACTGTATCGACGCAGAAAACCTGAATCTGTCCATTTTCAATATAATCACCGAGTGTATCTTGCATCTGGAAGCTTTCCCAGTTGTCACACATGCCATCCTGGCAGGGAATTGCAATGACGGGGACTCCAGCATGGCCGTGAACGAGGATATTCATATCTCTGTTGAGCCAACCGCTGTGGTGTGTAATCCATTCTCTTTTCATAATTAAATTCTCCTTTGTAGAATATAGTTAACTTGCGCCTGACGTTCTTCGAGAGAGTCTGCGCGGATGAGGTAGGCATGGTTGCCCATTTCATTTGCTAATGCTGGATCTACATCCATTTCTTCTATGATATGATTTGCCCATTTTTCTCGGATAGCGTTGAGGTCGTTGGCATAATCAATAGAATTTTTGCGTCCAATGTGTGTGATATAGTGTTTGAACGCGCTATTCATGAAGCATTTGTCGTAGATAAGACTATCAGCCCAAATCGTATAGACATCTGTATCATAGGCGTAATTCATTTTATCAGGAATGCGTCCGCCCGGAGCACGCATATTGACTTCCAGACCTATGATGTCACCTTTTTTGCCAAGGCCATCTTTGTCTTCATCAAGTCTGAAAAACTCAAAGTGGAAGAAGAGATTTTGGGCTTTATATTGTTTGAGTGTGGCTTCTCCGGCTAAGCGGAGGTCATCGGGTGGATTTTGGCAATAGCTGACAACATCTTTGTCTTGATTGACGGCGTCCATAAGGCTGACGGGGAGACACTGACTGGCTGCAAAAAGGACGTTGCCACGGCTGTCTGTAATACCGTCAAACGTTTCAACATGGCCAGGAACACATTCCTCTTCGATAAACGGAACGTCGAGAGGCTTTTTTGCCCAAAATGCAGAGAGCTCAGTATCATTATGTATTTTGTAAGTGCTGGTAGCACCAACGCCTTTGTCTGGTTTTACAATAACAGGGTAACCCACTTTATTAGCAAAGGCCAACGCATTCTGTTCAGATTCGGGCAAAGTCCATCTTGCAGCACGGACGCCAGCATTTTTATAACCTTCTTTCATCCGCGATTTACGGTTCATTGCGGTCATATCTTCGATATGTGGGCCTGTAGCAATATTAAAATCAGTACGTAAGCGAGCTTCCAGTTCAAGCCAATATTCGTTTTCGCTGTTAATATAATCAATGCGTCCGTATTGAGAAATTAAACTGGCAACAGCTCGGTAAACGGCGTCGTAATCAGCGAGGCTGTTGACTTCGCGGTAGTCAGTCAGGGCGTTTTGGCAAGCAGATCCAATGGCGTGCCAGTTGCAGTCTCCGATTCCCAAAACGTTAACGCCTCGTTCTTTTAGACGTGCGCAAAAATTATAAAAATGTCGCGGAAAATGCGGCGAAATAAAGATGACATTCATATTTAATTCTCCAGACAAAAGCTAGAAAGGTTGTGTTTTGTGGGAGATGCATGTGTGAGGTACATGCAGCATCGAACACAGTTCGATATGGTAGCATAAATACCTACATTATGAATATGTTTTCAATCAGCAAGAGTCTTAAATGGGTTACTCTTAGTTTTTATTGCTTTATTTAGGGTATGACAAAAAGGTTGCTGATTGTTGCATGTGTGGAGCCGTGAGGGGGTAGCGCTGTATCGCCGTAGGCGATAGGCGCTCAGGGGGAGACTTCCCCCCTTATAAAGTAAGCAAGTTTAAGAAATTCAAGGTGTCAACCGAGCATGAGGCTTATTTGATGCGATCATGGCGTCGTTTAAAGGTGTACCAAGGAATTACACCGAAGAATAAGAGGAGCGGCAAGGGGAGGTCAAAGGGCGTATTGCGTAAGGTGTGCGTGGAACAGGAGCTGACACCGTTTTCGGTGCAAACGCCTGCCGGACTACAGTAGTGATTGCTCCCGCAAGCGGAGTCGTCAAAGCATTCGACATCCATGGTTTTGATGATGCCTTGCATTTCGGCCGTGCAAGCTTCCTCATAGCAACATGGCTGATCATAATTCGAATCGATGTATTCGCTTGGAACATAGAAGTCGTTACACCAAAACAGGTGTTGTTCGATACATTTGTCGACACATTTGGCTCTAAGTGCGTCTGAACCGCTTGAGAAAATAGCATTACAATCGTCTATACAAACCGATGGGTAAACATCACAATTATATGAATTGTCGCACGTATAGACGATGTCCGAGGATTTATCTGCTTTATGAAGCGAAAAGACGGGCGTGCCTTCGTTCCACTGAGGGGTTTTATTATAAAGACAAGCAGTGGGCGATTCGAGATCTTTTGCGCACAGAGAGCATGGGACGATGTTTGCATCGCTGCTATAGGTTGTGTCTGTGCAAAGGGACCATGTAGAAATACAGTTTTTGTAGCAAGCAGCAGCCGAGGAAGAACAAGCGTGGGCGCAAGAAAGTGCAGGTTTACAAGTTTCCAAGCAATCTTCGTCACCATCGCAAATTTGTTCGCAAGAGTTAACCAATCCCGAGATAGAGCAATCGAATTCCATGCACTGTTCTTGTTTATTGGCGGGATAATTTTTTTTGCAATAGGACTCGCAAGCTGACTGCGCAGGGCATGCGGCGTTGCATCGGTCGACGTCTTGGCAAGCTTGGTAGCAAAAAACGGAATGGTTTGACCCAGCATTAATCCCTTCAGGCGTATCGCTTTCAACGGGGCAAAGGACTTCGTTTCTTTTGCACTTGCTTTGATTGCAGCACAATAGCGAGACTTGGAGGGCATTGCCATATTCGAGCATGGTAGGCGTAAGGATGCCTTCACCCGTTTCTTTGGGGTTGAGTCGCCAGACTTTCATGCCTGTCGTACGTGCGGTATTGTTGACATAGGAAGTTCCGGAAACGACGACTTCTGTCATATTAGACGAAGTATTGGTAACGGAATAATCGAGTTGATAGCGGACGAAAAGGTCTGTTTCTAATCGTTCTGCATCATCACGGTCTTGGGATTCGTTGACAACGAGTGCGTCTGGGATACTCCAGTAATCGTGGACTTCGCAGGCGTTGATACAAAAAGCTGTTTCAAGCGTAAGCGTGGCCAACAAGAGGCTCTTATGCAAGAAGAAGTACTTTTTTTGAAACATTAATATTTAATCCGTAAAATTAGTTGGATCTATGAATTGTCTTTATGGTGCGGGCATGTTTTGTAAATAACATGCGTGAGAAAGCGACACATTAGAGCTACCACGATAGCAAAAAGTAATGATAGCTTTCACCTTCATCGGCCAGCCCACGTGCGAAGCCGTAAGAAACTCTAAAGGGTAGATGATAAGCTACCATGCCGTCAAGATAGACCTCAGCACCGACAGAATAACGCAGATCGTTTCGGCGTAATCGCTTCGTCCAAGCCATACCCATGTCGAACTGAACTGCCGCGCCCAAGCGGTTAAATCCGAGTGGGAAGTTTGTCATGCCCGCTTGAAATTCAGCTAAGAGCGCCGTGTATTGCAGCTGCGTGTATAGATCGTATTGACCAAACAAGAGGCCTCGGCGATAGCCGTGTAGCTGGACGTTATCATCATTAAACGAAAAGCCGGATGCACTTAAGATTTCAAAGGGCTGACGAGTTTCGTTTTCGGAGTATGCATAGCCGCCTTGAATTGTCATGCCGAGGACGTGCGTTTCGAGGTAGGGCATTGGAACGCGCGTGATGAGCTGAAATTCATTAATAAAGGTGTAATCTTCAGCGCCCAGAAAAGGTGCTTCAATGCGCAAATAGGTCGTAAAGGCAAATCCCGTAAAATCGACAAAAGTGCGTTCTGCTTTGTATTTTTTGCTCAATTCAAGTTTTGCCATGAGTGCACTTGTCCAACCGAGTTGTGGCAAGCGAACGGGGTCTTCATTATTGTCATGCGCATTCCAAGTGCTTTGATCGAGAGGTCGGCTGTATTCTGTACGATATTTGAGCTCTAAAGCAAGGTCGAGTGTGGGGAAATGCCAGTCTCGTTGCGTGTATAACTCTGCCCAATAGGTCACATAATTAAGATAGCGGTATTCGTTTTCGACGCTCCACAATACGGTGCGTTGGTCCATGCCCGTACCGGCACCAAGGTCCCAAGCATATTGTGTCCAGATGTAATTGAATGCCGTGTCAAAAGCATTGATAGCCGTATAATAATCAAAATGGATGTCGTACTTATGATACTCTAAAACGTCCTCACCACCGATGAGGAAACCGATACCAACACCACTATTTTCTGTGTAGTTTAGCAGAGGCGTGTAGATACTTGGCACCAATTGGCGCCAAACCTGGTAAGGTTGCGCTTCTTCAAACAAAGAGGATGCAGTATGCGAAATATCAAAGAGTGAGTTGAGATCATCTTTTATAAGATCGCTCTCGTCTTCATCGTCCTCGTCTTCATCGTCTTCGTTGTCATCAAGACTATTCATTGATTCAGCAGACAAAGCGGATGTTTTATCGGAAGAAAGATTGTTTTCAGAAACATCCATACCCTCCACTTCAGAAACCACAGAATCATTCTCAGCAATTATAGTTTCGATGAAAAAATCGGCTGCATTGTGTAAGGGAAGTGTTATTCCGAGAGCGTCCATAAAGTTTAGGACTTGATGAATAAAAATAGAGATTTCAGTTTCGACGTTATTTTTAGTCGTTTCAATAAAGAAGTCTGTCGTCGTAGGTGCGTTATCGTTGTCAGTAGGGGATATTGCTGCTGCTTGTTCAGCCTCTAGGATACTTTTGATCCAAGGCTCTGTTATAGCTTTTAGTTCGTTTTCTGGGATGGCTGCGATATACGAACCGTTGGCACTAAATTCTGTAAACAGCAGGCTGCCATCATTTCCGACTGCAGGGTGTGAAACGCCTTCGGCCATACGCGTGAGGCGTGTTTCGTATTTACCATCCCTGGATACGACCCAAACCTCTTCGCTCCAAACGTCGCTCCTTATGTAGAGGATATTTCCTGTATCGAGCCAGATCGGGTGGATGTGATCCACGTCATTTAGAGAGATCGGAACGCGTACGGCGCCTTCTGGGGTAAGATCGATACGTTCTAGGTGAACCACACTCGTATGAGGATCGAAGATGGAGGTAACCAGGCTATTTTGATAAGCGTCTAAACCATCCATGCGCTCAAAGGGCTCTGTTTGCAGAAGTTTTTTGGGCGTTGCGAATTCGGTTTCGACATTGAGCTCATAGAGTTCATTGATGTCGTCTTTCATAACGGCAGCCCACATTCGATCTCCATCGAGCGTGAATGAGCGTACGTGATCGGGGATGGCGATCCTGCTTCTGGTGTGTTTTTCCAGATCATAGACATAGACGCGCTGAATGAGCTCCATGTCGTCAACGTTCACGAGCGTCGAGTAAAAGACGCGTTTTCCATCTTGTGACCAGTGATGTTCGCACCATCCCTGACATTCTGTGATTCTTTGTTCTGTTTTAGTGTCGAGATCGAGGACAACAATTGCCCTTGGATGCAGACCATCGTCGCGCACATAACTGATTTTGTTGGCATTGGGGACGGCGCGGACGCGATCGTTGCGCCAGGCTCCTGTCAGGACGATGCGGGATGAAACTTCATCTGTGTAAGGTCTTTCTTGGGCGATGAGTTTGATCTTTTTGCGCCATGCGTCGTAAAAAACGTCCCAGTTGTTTCCGAGAACGAGGCGTGCAGTTCTCTGAATAGAAAACGGCACCATGTCGCGTGCATACTCTAGATTCCACTGTCCAAAGATCTCTTCACCGAAGTCGCGTGCAATTTTTTCGATGAAAGCCGCTCCGAAGAGCGTGTTACTTTGATCTGCTGGCCAGTGTCTTGTTCCAGCATTGAGCTGACCGAGAGATGGAATGAGATCAGCTCTGGCCATGGCTTCAACGAGCGCGCGAAAGGCTGGTTGGCGGATACTCTGTCCAGGGTTGTCAGGCGTTTCAAAGTATTTAGCGACACCTTCCATGTACCATGTTGGAGCATAACGGTTGTTGTGTGCGATGACGCCGAGCAGCTGCTTTAAAAATCCCGACATGCTGGAGGTATTGAGCGTGAGAATGTGCGCGAGGTTGTGGGCAATTTGTTGTTCGAGCCAATCTCCCTGTCCGCGTCCAAGAATCTTATCCGGATCAGGCCAGGCTGTGATGATCATGGATGTTTCGGTCACGCTTTGGTTACATGGAAGCGCCTCATCTCGTTTTACCTCGATATGAATATCGACGCGGTCTTCCATTTGTGAGTCGAGCAGATCTGAGAGTCGTTCATAGACTTTTTCAGCTTTTGTTAGGACCAGTTCAGCAAACGCAGCTCGGTTAGCGGGATAATAAATCGTAAAATGTTCGCTATTTCTTTCGGTCCAAGGGTCGTCCTCTGCAAGGGCCACAATGGGGGCAACGAGCATTAAAAAATGCCATAAAAGCGCTGTAAATACTTGTTTTAACCCCAACCTGCTCAAGCTAAACTCCATGCATCATGCCGCAAAAGACGGCGGTTCAGTATAGTGCGGATAGGGGGGTAGAGCAATTTTTGACGATGTGATGTGGCCTTCGCTATTGGCTTTGCCAATACGCGAAGGCGGTGCGGCTTTATCGCTGCGATGCATCGATAATACGCCGCCCCCGATTTGCACTGCATTGTGCAAAAAAAAATCCTCGCAAGCGCGAGGATTAAGTTAGATTGAATTATTTGCAGATGTCCGGGGATACTTCGATGGGGAGTGGTAGACGGTGATTGCCGTCGAGGACGGTATCAAGCGTATCGATAGACTGTGTGCAAAGCATATTGTGCCATTTGACACTGTAGATTGACTGGAGGTTCATGCGGTTAATGAGTGGGTAGAGTTTACCCGTAGAACCTGTCCAAACCATATCGATGAGGTTAGATGCGTCAGGTTCGCTAAAGTTGAGTGTATTGGCTGAGGTAGCATTTTCTGAAGCACCAGAGAGTTGCGTGTCCAAAACGTAGTTGCCGTAAGTGACGATCAAATCTGTCGGACAAGTTGTGCCACTTGGACAATCAAAGATTGCAAGCGCATCACTGGCTTTCGTTTGATTAAACCGAATGGAGCTCCAGTTGTTACGGAAGGCGATGATGGAGCCATTTTGTGCATTGTTGGCAAAGGTTGCGCCGAAGTTTGCAAAGATACTGGAGGCTTTGTCGGCGTTTTGGATGCTCCCCGCAGTCACGTTGTTGACAAACATGATACGTTCGCCCGTTGGAACGGAGCCGATAATGCCGGCCATGATACCCGCAGCATATTTAGGATAAAGACCGCCTTCATTTGCAAAGTCAATGCTGCCCATATAGACGTTAGAATCGAGGGTAATGGAATAAGTTTTGCCGAGGTAGCTGCTGAAAGCACTGATGCCGACGATACCGCCTGCATAGCCGTCGAGTGCTTTAATGCTTCCGGTAAAGACGTTATTTTTCATCGAAGAGTCGCCGAAGAAATCGCCTGCAATGCCGCCAATTTGTGTGAAAGCGTTGATTTCACCCGAAGATGTGGAATTGTTGAGGGTACCGCGGCAGTAACCGCAAATACCGCCTGTAGCCATTGAAGATGAAAAGTTTGTAAATCGGGTTTCGCGATCAACGGCAATTTTGCCTTTAAAGTGGCAATTATCAATGGTGTTGAGCGCTTTTCGTTGGTGGCCGCCCAAGATACCCCCAACGTAATTATTGCGATGGATTTTGGCTTTAATGCTGCCCGTGAACGTGTTGTTTTGGATGATGGAACTTTCGGCGTAACCGATGATGCCTCCGAGATCGAACCAATCCCCCTCTTCATGGAGAACTTCGTTATTGGGATCCATGACGATTTGTGTAACATTGCCGTTGACGACGTTGTTTGAAACCGTGGAATACATTGAAAATGAGACGAGGGAGCCGGCAGCTTTGACGTATTCATCGACCGGGTGTTGGACGATATAGTCGATGTCGTAGTTGAGATTGACGTTTGAAATGACTCGGTCGATGCGTCCGCGATAGAGTTCTCCAAAAAGGCCACAATATTTGGTGGTACATGTTATGGTGCCGCTAATCGTTTTATTATTGCCCAAAAATGTTCCGTAAAACATGGGGCTATTTTCGAGGGCTGCGTTGCCGATGGAATCCCAGGCAGGTTGTTCACCCAGGTCGATGTCGTTCATAAGGATATAAGCATGATCGGTGTTTTCGGCCGGCCAAGGTTCGGTGTAGCTAGCTAAGCTGTTGATGCCATCGCGGAGGGCAATCAGATCTTCAGCCGTTTCGATACATTTAGCGCGGATAGATTTGCCTTCGAAGACGATGTCGGCGTACCCGGAGGCATCACAGACGACAGCGCATTCAGAAGAACTTTCGTACCAGGGCGTACAGATGCCATTTTGGAGTTCGCATCCTGTTTTGCAAGCGATGACTTCGCAGAGGCCGTTTGTACAAACGCCATCGTCCCAGCCGTAAGTATTGGTCGCACAATCTAAGCCGGTAGCACCGCAGTTGTGTGTATCGTCTTGGACGCAGGTATTTGTTGAAAGGTTGGGGTGATAGCCTGCATCACACGTTTCGGCGACGCAGGTATTTCCGACGATCGTGTAGTGATCTTGACATGCGCTTGGAACGCACTGGCTGTTGCTGCATTGACCGTCTTTCCAGCCAGTTTGTGCGGTGCAATCGTTATCGTGAGATCCACAGGCTGTAAGCGAGTTTGCTTCGCAGATGTATTGATTTGAATCGGGGTCTTGCTGATAGACGTGCGTGTCGACGGAGCAAGGATTGCAAAAACCATCTTGAAGTTCGAAGTTGATGCTGCAGGTATCGGCAATACATGAGCCTTTTTGGCAGCTACCCGAGACCCAGCCTAGTTGTTTTGTACAATTGATGCCTGAGGAGCCGCAATTTTCGGTTTCATCGGGTTCACAGATATTCAAAACGTAATTGAAATGCTCATCAGCGTGGCAATCTTCGGCCAAGTTGGGCTTACAGGTTCCATCCTCAAGTCTAAAGCCTGTTTTGCATTCAGAGGCGATACATTGATGCATTGAGCATTCGCCAGCTTTCCAGCCATCGAGTTCGGCACAGGATTTATCAATAGCGCCGCATTGTTCAACCGATTCAGCGATGCATTGTCCTTCGTGTTTAAACTCGTTAAGGTTACTGCAGCCGTCAAGTGAGCACTCATAGACGCGGTCAGTTTGGCTATAAAGGCATTCGTAAAAGCGGGGGCATCTGCCGTTGAGCACAGCATCAGTGTATTCCGAGCATCCATAAGAGACCAGGATATCTTCGACAGAGCATACGGCTTCGGTTGATACGAAGCGAGCAATACCGTTTTCATCGCCGCAGGGATCGCCGAGGGTTGAGGGATCGAAGGGGAGATCCCCTGGATCATCACAGGAATCTGTTTTTTCGCAATCATCACGATTTGTGTTGGTTGTCACGGAAGCATTGTCGGAGCAGCCTGTCCAAAGTACAGCGGCAGCGGCGCATAAAATACAAAAGCGCTTCTCGAATCTCATAAGCATAACTCCCTTGTCGTTTGGCGCGTGGATGCGCTGTGTCGCGTTTAATAAAAAAAGTCAATCAGACGCGACTGGATACAATTTTAACGATTATTCTTATTGATATCAAGGGCAACGAAGAAGGTGCGCTGCGTATTGAAGGCGAAGCCTGAAATAGCGAGCGCGCGTCGGGCGTATGTGCGAAGCACATAGCCCGCGCCAAAAAAGAATCGTTTGGGAAGGGAGGATCAGAGGCGTTTTTCGAGGGCTGCGATGCGGTCTCGGAGAACAGCGGCCTGTTCGAACTCAAGGCGTTTGGCACAATCGCGCATTTCAGCGCGGAGCTTTTGAATGCGATCAGGAATGTCGGGTTGGAGTGTACGTTCGTCTTCGGCTTTGTCAGCGTCGGGCTGATAGTCGGGAACGTGCTTTTCGAGGTCTTGGACGGGTTTAATGATCGTTTTTGGGGTGATGCCGTGCTCGAGGTTAAAGGCATTTTGGATGGCGCGTCGCGTTTGTGTTTCGGTGAGTGCAGCGCGGATCGAGTCGGTCATTTTGTCGGCGTACATGATGACGCGTCCATTGGCGTTGCGTGCGGCGCGTCCAATGGTTTGGACGAGGGAGCGGCGGCTTCGCAAAAAACCTTCTTTGTCGGCGTCCAAGATGCACACGAGTTCGACTTCGGGGAGATCGAGGCCTTCGCGGAGCAGGTTGATGCCGACGAGTACGTCAAAAACACCGAGGCGGAGGTCACGTAACAGAGCAGCTCGTTCCAGTGTTTCGACGTCGGAGTGCAGATAACGAGAGCGTACGCCGGTTTCGTTTAGATATTCGTTGAGGTCTTCCGCCATTTTTTTGGTAAGCGTGGTGACGAGGACGCGCGCTCCACGAGACGTTATGACGCGAATCTCTTCGACGGCGTCGTCAACCTGGCCGGCAGCCGGTTTGACTGTGATGAGCGGATCCAGGAGGCCTGTCGGGCGAATAATCTGTTCGATCACTTCGCCTTCAGACTGCTCGATCTCGTAGTCGCCTGGCGTTGCGCTGACGTAGATGACTTGGTTTACGAGTGCCGAAAACTCGTCAAAGTTGAGCGGGCGGTTGTCGAGGGCGCTGGGGAGTCGCCAACCGTAGTCGACGAGCGTCTGTTTACGCGAACGATCGCCTCTGTACATGCCACCGATTTGTGGTACAGAAACGTGGCATTCGTCGATGACCATTAGAAATTCTTCGGGAAAATAGTTGAGCAAACAGGGCGGTGCTTCGCCTGGTGCACGGCCCGAAAGATGGCGCGAGTAGTTTTCGATGCCTTGGCAGTAGCCCATCGTTGCGATGTTTGCGATGTCTTCTGTCGTGCGTTCGTCAATCCTCTGTGCCTCTACAAACATGTTTTGACTTCTAAAAAACTCAATGCGCTCGCTCAATTCTTCCTTAATACTCATCAGCGCCTTACGTTTCATTTCTTCACTCACGACGTAATGACTTGCTGGGAAAATCGAAATCTTGTCGATGTCTCTCAACACGCTGCCGCGTACGGGGTCGATTTCTTGGATGGAGTCGACTTCGTCACCGAAAAACTGAATGCGAATCGCGAGTTCTGATTCGTAGGCGGGAAAGACTTCGACGGTATCGCCGCGAACGCGGAACGATGCGCGCGTCAATTCGTACTGGTTGCGTTCGTACTGGATGCGGACGAGCTGTTTGAGAAATTCATCGCGCGAAATCTCCTGACCGACTTCAACGCTAGCGCGCATGTTGAGATAGGCCTCGGCGGTGCCTAAGCCGTAGATGCACGAAACGCTTGCGACGATGATAACGTCGTTTCTCGTGAGCAGACTGTGTGTTGCTGCGAGTCGCATGCGTTCAATGTCGTCGTTGATCTGGGCGTCTTTTTCAATGAAAGTGTTCGAGGCTGGAATAAAAGCTTCGGGTTGATAATAATCGTAATAACTGATGAAGTACTCGACAGCGTTTTCGGGAAAGAGCTCTTTTAGCTCGGTGAATAGCTGCCCCGCGAGCGTTTTGTTGGGGGCAATGACGAGTGTTGGGCGTTGAACGCGTTCAATGACGGATGCGATGGTAAACGTTTTGCCGCTTCCAGTAATGCCGAGAAGCGTTTGCGCTTTGCGTCCAGACTCAATGCCTTCGACCAGTTTGTCGATGGCTTCGGGTTGATCGCCGCATGCTGCAAAGGGAGAGTGGATCTTAAAATGCATAAAATGATGCCTTGTTTGGCTGAAAATATAAAAAAAGGCGATTGAGATACGCCTTTCTGAGTGATTTTTAGAATAGAGATGAATTTTGAGGGGGAGGTCTCCCCCTGAGCGTCTATCAGCGATCGCCAAAGGCTACTTTTGCGTTTGCGGGTCTGCAGCCCTTGGCGCTCGCTAATACGCCGCTACCCCCTCCCTCATACGACAGCTGCTGTGTGAGAAGGCGGCGCTGGACGCCGCAGTGTTGTGGTTTTAGGGTGTTTCTTGGCGGTAGACCTGAATCGTTTCGTAAGCTTCGCTGTTGTTTGCATCCCGTACGTAAAGGCGAATGCGATTGACGCCCGGTTTAACGGGGATTTGTGTGTTGTACGAATTGGTCTTAGGGTCGAGTTTTTGGTAAGCAACTTTGGTCGACGTGAGTTTATGGTTGTCGTTAGTATAAACGTAGACGTAGCAGTCCTTGAGTTCTGCAAAGGCATCCACTTTGACTGAAAGTGGGTACGTATCGCTATGAACGATGAGCGGGCGATCGGGGTCAAGAATGATGCGCGGGATCGTAGCGATCGTTTTTTGAGTCAATTTGGATGGTGTATCCGTGGCTTCTATGAGGTCGGAGGATGCAAGCCACCCGACGACTTCGCCTGCTGAGATATGCGTATAATTGCCAAGTTTTGCATCTGCCTTAACGACTGTGTCCTTCTCAATGGTTTGCAGAGCATTTGAACCGTCGAGTGGAGCCACAAATAGCTTGCTCGAGGCGGCGACGCGCATGGTTTGATTGATCGAGGTAGGTTTTGTTTCTGTCAGACCATCGTGTTTGCTCGTAATAAAACCGATGTTTTCAACGAGCATTTGTGTGCTGGCTTTATCGTAAACGTGAAGCTCGAGGACGACGTTGTCTGGGGTCATTTGTGAGGTGGTAAAAGTAAAATCGGTTGATGCAACATCGCCTGTTTTGAGCGGTTGTGTTTCGGCTCGAGCATTGACGAGTTTGATGAGAGGCGATTTGTTTTTGAGATACACGAGTGGTTTTTCTGCGGTTCCTAAACCTTCGTTGCTAACCCAAACACGCACGGTAATCGTCTCATTATCGTCAAGGAAACTGTTGCCTATAGATTTCGATTTTCCGTTTTGATCAAGAATGGCGTAGTTGATTTTGAAGGATGGCTGCTGACGTGCTTTAGAGGATAGGAAAATGTCGCTCGATGAGAGCGGCGTTTGAGGTATGGCTGAGCCATCGTCGGCAAACAGGGTTACTTTGATATTGTCTGCTCTTGAAGCTGCTGCTTTATTGGTCTTAAACGTCATCTCGCGCGTAATGCTTGCGCCAGGCTCAATAGCTCCGAAGATAAACTCCTGGTCATCACTTCGCGTGAAAGAGGATTCTGTCTTACCGACGATGCGATAGATTGGCGTTTCGCTATGATTCGTGACAGTTGCGTAAAGTTTGATGGTTTCGCCTGCTTCGTAGATATGATTTTTGTCGTCGTTGATTTCTGCCGTGCATGCTTGTTTGTCGTTATCCTTAAAGCACAGCGTTTCGAGTTTAACAGAAAGAGCAGATTGCATTTCTTCTGTAGACGGATTTGAATCAGGAGTGCTCCAATTAATGTTTTGTTTTTTAAGTTGAGCAATGAGTTCTGTTTCTTCTTCTGTTGCGATTGTTTGTGCAAGCGGATCGTAAACTTTAAGCATTTCAGTACGTGAGCTTAAGGATGGGCCCATCAGTTTGACGATGCGTTTGGCAAGACGCACTTCTGGATCTTTGATAGGGGATTCGTCTTTAGTTTGTTTATTGATGTATTTGTCGATGTCATCAAGTGTCAAAACAGAATCTTCGAGTTCAGCACTCAGGTCGACGCGAGAAGAAACGTAGCGCAGCGCGTAGGGGGAGGTAAGATCTTTATCGGCGTTGATGTTGTCGAGGTGAGCACCAAGTGAGGCTTCGCGGCGTACCCATGTTTTAGGGTAAAGGTCGATGCTGTCTTTGGTTACGACTTGAGGCACGAGGCGGATATCGGGCACGATGCCGACGGATTGAATGGATCGGTCACCAGGCGTGAGGTATTGCGCGATCGTCAGTTTGAGTGCTGATTTGTCAGGAGAGAGCTCAGAGAGAACTTGTACGCTGCCCTTACCGAAACTTGTGTCGCCGAGGATGAGGGCTCGGTCGTTATTTTTAAGCGCGCCAGCAAGAATTTCGGATGCAGATGCAGATGAGGCATCAATGAGGACAACGATTGGATAATTGGGTTGTGTTGTTTTGGCTTCAGCCGTGTAGGGTTTTCGATATTTGGGACCGACTGTTGTGACAATAGTGCCTTCTTTGAGGAAGTTGTCCGCGATTTGTACAGCTTGATCCAGTAGACCTCCTGGATTACCTCGCAAGTCGAGCACCAGTCCTTCGATGGCCCCCATTTCTTCACTGAGTGTTTTCAGGGCAGTGGTGACGTCATACTGTGAATTCGCTTGGAATCCTTTAAGTTTAATATAAGCAATACGATCTCCGAGAGATGCAGATTCGCTGCTTGGGATGGCAATTTCTTCGCGGACGACATCGATTTGTTTTGAAGTTTTCCAACCTTTGCGCATGACCACGAGGTGCACTGTAGTGTCAGGTTCGCCTTTGAGCATTTCGACGGCTTCACTAATATTCATATTGAGTGTAGGCGTTCCGTCAATCGAGAGAATCTGGTCGCCCGTTTTGAGTCCTGCTTTAACAGCCGGCGGATTACCTGCCATAGGTTCCATGATGACGAGTATACCGTCGATCATGCGAACGCCGATGCCAAGTCCACCAAACTTACCTCGGTTACCTTCGAGCATATCTCGGTAGACTTCGGGCGAGAGGATGACGCTGTGTGGATCGAGGGTCGATAGCATGCCATTGATGAGCACGTACTCAAGATCGCGAGGTTTAATGTCGCGTGGCAAGTTGGGCTGAATGAACATGAGGATCTCGCGTAAGCGCAGGCTCATTTCAAGCAGGTTTGAAAACGTACCCGAAGCGAAATCGCGTGATTGTCCTCCGATTTTGACGGTGATGCGTGTCGGATGGTCTTGTAGTTTTTTGTCGAAAACGATGAGCAGTTCGGGAACGCTTTTTTGAAGTTCGTCAAGGCTTGTTGCAAGCATGAGCGAGGGATCAAGTCGTTTTGGGTCAACGTAATTTTCCTGAAGGTGAAGAAGGACGCGGTTAGTGACTTGCAGCGTAGAAAGTTCGTGTGGTGTATCCTGGCTAGGGAGAGCCATGAGTTCCGCGCCCTGCCAAGAAAACTCCCAATGATCGCCGCTTTTTACAATGCTAAGAATTAGCCCTGCGGCAAGTACGGCCCCAGTAATACCCCAATATAAGATGCTGCTTTTCTTCATTATGCCTCCACGATGCGCCAGCTTCAGCGCAAACAACGCTCTATTCTAGCATAAATGTATTTGTTTAAGTGAGGTATTCCCTCATACAATCTTTAAACAGTGTCAAACCGTTTTTAAATCTATTTAAGGTGTTATTGCTGCACGTGGAGGCGTTTCTTGTTTATAGAGACTTAAAAAAATACAGTATAACTATAAATGTGTAATTGAACGTGATTAAAGGCAATCTAAGGATTAGATTTAAGTACGCACATATATTTGTACATAAAAATGTCACGAAAAGCCACCACAATGGCAATACTGTAATGAGGCTAGACCTCATGACCTATTTGTAACGAGGAGGTGATTATCGTGAAGTTGTCATTTGGGCGGATATTTGTCGTGCGTGGGCCACCAAGAAAGGCTCGATTCCCATCGAGCAAGTCTGTGCTGACGAGCATTGATTGTGTTCGATGCAGTATACTCAAGGACTTTTCACGTTTTGTACCCGCATAGCGTGAGAAGAACGTGGAGTTATTCGGTTTTTCCACGTCACTATTTGATACAGCGTTTCAAAGAGTGGTGCATGCAAGGCTGCAGGGGGGCGTCTGCCCGGCAGTTGCGCTGCACATCGAAACCGGCGGTGGTGGAGGCGGGGGTGGGCCCAATTATTTGGACAGAAGTGTGTTTTGATAAAAATATTATACCAATAATAAAACTATCTCAAAACATAAATGCGTATTTTGGGTGATCCGAAGTGTTATCCCGCCCAGCGTTGTCTAGAGAGGAAGACACGTTTGGGTTGTCTCATCTCATAAGGTTCGTTTGTAAAACGAACCTGGAGCCCACTGTTTTGAGGAAGCCGCCGCCCATAAAAAAGAACGCAAATGCCAACACCATAGTTAGCATTTGCGCAGAAAATTTGCCGGCGCTTGTGTGGGTTATTTGCAGGTCGTAAGTCCCTTAACGGAGCCGTCAATATTCGTGGCACAAGTCATGCCGTTGGTACAAGTTGTGTCTGAAGTCAGGCCGCAGACGGGATACTGACATGATGTTGATGAGCAAATGCCGCCGTTAGCAGCACAGTTGGTTTTGGTGACTTCGGGACCATTGCACGTGTAGAGCGTATCTCCAATGCAGCCACCTTCTGCGATGAGATAGGAGGCTTTGGAGGTATCGTTTTCGTCTGTGACGCAAAGTGCGAGTGTATAAGATGTTTCGCCAAGATCGTCAGTGTAAGGTTCGCAGAAGGCTTCGCCTGGTTTATTGCAGGGCTGACGGCAGTCTGCATAGCCGGCATAAACGGTACAAGCGGTATTTCCGTAAGCATTAGCTGAACAGTTTGTTGTCGTGAGAATATTGTCATCGACGTAGCAGTAAGTGAGGTTTGAACCATTGCAATTGCCTGCTTCGGTGACATTACCACAGGGTTCGCCGTCATACGCAATCGTGCAGACGTCTGCATCCTCGTAGTATTGGAAATCTTTAGTGCATTTGCCGTGTTTGGAGAGCACTTCGCCCATAGCGTTTGTAAATTCTTGGTTGTAGCAGTCGGTTTGTTTGATTGTCGTGCCATCGCAAATATTGAGAGTCGTTCCAGTACACTCGCGTTTTCCAACAGAAACGTAAACGTAGTAGGCCGAGAGATTTTCTTCAATTTTTTGGCATTGTTTCATCTGGCCGTTTTCGTCGCAGACGAGTGTTCCAACTTCGGATTCGTGGCAGAGTGATTCGCAAGCACCGCGAGATGCAACGCAGACGGAGTTTGAATCGCAGGCATTTCGAGTAAGTTGTCCATTGACGCAAGTGACAACTTCATTATTGTCGCAGATTGCGTTTCTTTGATCGATGATGCGTGTTCCGGCAGTTGCGGCGCAATGAAGGACTTGCTCAATACCGTCATTTTTTGTGCATGAAAATTCTGGGGCTGAAGATTCGCAGGTATCGTAGCAATCGGCGCCATCGAGGTAAGCTGCACAAACACGGCCTAGGGCGTTGCAGTCGCGAATTGCAGGGAAGGGGGTTGTAAAGGTTTGGTCGCAGTAGGCTCTGCGATGTCCAATGCATGTTCCTTGATCGGTGAACACGTCGTCATCGCAGGTAGAGGGCATTTTACATCCAGCGTGGTACTTGCTGTATGTTATGCAACGCGTATCGAAACCTACATCCTCTAGACAGGTCTTAGTTTCGGTTTTGCCAGATTTATAAGTGTTTTGAATTTTACCATCAGAGGTGCAAACGCGTGCAGTCAGAGGATCATCCGAGGGGGGGATGGGTTCTGGTTCGTCTTCGGGGATGCATTGTGCAGTGTCGTTCATGATAACGCAGGCTTTTGAGCAGTCCTGAGCTTCCCAGACGTTATTGTTACAAGTCAGAAGTTGTTTTCCATCAAGCGAGCAAGCTGTTTCATCAGGTGCGCAGTTAAAGGTGATGGATTGCTGATGAAAGCCATCGGTACAGGCGGCGAGTGAGAGCGCTGCCAAAAGGGGAAGCGATATTTTAGAAAGTTTCATTGAAGAAGACTCCTATAGATGAATAAGTAACAGCCAAAAGGCGGGGAGCGGTAATACTGGAAAAGGTGCAGAGAGTGAAGCGAAAGAAATGAATCGAGAAAAAAAGTCGGTAAATGAAAAAAATCTTGACGGCAGATTGCGTGAGGAGTAAAAGCCGCGACGTTCCACCAAGCGGGAAAACTGGATTGGGGAATAAACGTGTGTGAGAGTAACTCAGCGGTAGAGTGCAACCTTGCCAAGGTTGACGTCGCGGGTTCGAGCCCCGTCTCTCGCTCCAAGCTCTTTA
>JAZRWH010000136.1:0-11189 GCA_045599585.1 Myxococcota bacterium | reverse complement strand
GACTTCGTCTTCAACATGCGCGCCCGCTCGTCTGGTGCGCCCGCTGCTTGCCTTCGGCTTCGCGACGCAGGCGATTTAACAGTAATCTTAAGTCTTTTTCATGCTTAGAAACGACTATATATCGATAAAACAAAGCTACTGTAGAGTTGTCCGAGTATTTTATGAAATTTTAGTGGGACAGCAGTAATGCTATATATTGTTCAAGTAGTGATTTGTATAATTTGAACTTCAATGTATTCAAAGATGCGCGTATTTCTTTAGAAATAGCGCATCAGCGAGCCGCGTATTGAGATTTTTCTGCGTTGCAAACGCAGAAGAATCTCAATAGCGGTCGCAATAAATAAAGACAAAACAAATAGACATGGACTTTTTTTTGATTTATATATTTAAGATAGATTTGTCATAGGGATAAATCGTAGATTTAAGAGAAGAGAGCGTATTAAGCGAGTAAGCTAGGGGTGGAATAAATTATGAAAAAGCAGTTCTTATTGTTGACGATTTCTGCAGTTTTATTAGCTGGATGTGCTGGTACACAGGATCGCACGAATACAGCAGCATCTGCGGCAAACACAGTTGTTCAAATCGATGGCAAAGATGTAAAACTGTGCGATACGTGGCCGGAAGAGCATTGTTTGCTTCCTGCGAGTGTTGTTCAGACGATGATCAAGAACAAGCAGAATGTAAATCAGAAGAATGCGGAGACTAAGTCGCCACTGATGGTGGCATATGGCGGCGATGCGACGAAACTTCTGCTCAAAGCAGGTGCGGATGTTCGTGTTCGTGATATCGATTTGAACACTGCGCTTCATACGGCTTTGGATGTTGAATCTGTTAAAGCTTTGATCGCGGCGGGTGCCGACGTAAATGCGCAAAACAAAACATTAATTTCCCCGCTCATGCACGCGCGTAATGGTGCAATCGTCAAAGCGTTGCTCGAAGCTGGTGCAGATCCGAATATGGGTGATGAGGACGGTACAACGGCACTCCATTTTGTTCGAGATGGCGAATCTGTTAAATTGCTTCTCGCTGCGGGTGCGGATGTTCATGTAATAGATGTCTATGCTCAAACGCCAGTGAATGGCTTGGATACTTATGAGCATCCTGATGTCATTAAAGCATTGCTCGAAGCTGGTGCAGATCCTGATATACCACGAATAAACAACCGTACAGCGTTATATGCTAGCAACAATCCTGAGGTCGTTAAGATGCTGATCGACGCGGGTGCGGATGTTAATAGAGCAGATAAAACACATAATAGGACACCCATTTTTAGCAAAGATGTCGAAGTAACCAAACATTTGATTGCAGCCGGAGCTGACGTGAACTGGGGGGATGATGTTCAAAATACGCCATTAATTTATGCAGCTTCTGCAGGATACGCTGGTTCCATTGAAGCCTTAATTGCGGCAGGTGCGGATGTTAATGCCAAAACTGTGTATAATGGAACCGTGCTTCATTTCGTTATCAATGCAGCTTCTGCAAGGCTCTTAATTGCCGCAGGCGCTGACGTCAATGCTATGGATGACGATGGCGTGACGCCGTTGTTAATCACTTCAAAACGTGCAGATGCAGAGACTGTCAAAGTGCTTCTCGACGCGGGTGCGGATGTCAATGCGACGAATGACGCTGGCGAGTCGGCATTGTTTTATGCAAAGAATGCTGACGTGATTAAGGTATTGATTGCAGCGGGTGCAGATGTCCATCATCGCAACAATTTAGGTCAAACGCCACTTTTTGTAACGAGTGATGTCGAGTCTGTCAAAGCACTGCTCGCAGCAGGTGTAGATCTCAATGTGACGGATAAAGAAGGAAAACAGGCGATCAATATGCCGAAATCGCGCGAAGCGATCTTTGCTTTGATCGATGCGGGTGCGAATGTTAATTCTCGCGTTTTGCTTTCTAGCGACAAGGAACTTGACATCGAACAGTCGCTTGCTGCTCTTGAGAGGCGTTATAGTCAATTAGGTCGTGAACCGTTTAGCATTACGCCACTGATGTTGGCTGAAGATGTTGCGACTGTTAAAAAGTTGATTGCAGCGGGAGCGGATGTCAACGCGACTTCTACGGGAGGCTGCACCGAAATTTCAGACTTCACCCCGCTTATGTACGCTCAAAATGTTGAATGGGCTAAAGCATTGGTCGAAGCGGGCGCCAACGTGAATGCGTCGACGAGTTATGGCGAAACCGTTTTGATGCACATGGATGATCCCGAAACGATTAAATATTTAGTTGAGCAGGGTGCTAATATTAAATCGCGAGATTTGTCCGGTCATACGGCTTTGATGATGACAGCAGCAGTGCAATATAATGACATTGAATGCAGAGAAGATTCTCCCCGTTCTGCCGAATCGATCAAAGCATTGATTGCCGCTGGTGCAGAAGTCAATGCACGAAATTATAATGGTGTAACGTCTCTTTTTAATGCCAAAGATAAAGAATCTTTCAAGGCATTGATCGATGCGGGAGCCGACGTTTCGATTCGTGGTGAGACGGGGGATACAGCGCTTTGGAGAGCGGCTGATCTTGAGTCTTTAGAGCTCCTCGTTAAGGCTGGTGCAGATGTCAATATGCGCAGTTCTGCGGTGCAACGATATCGTAGAACGCCAATTTTTTATTATGCGGATGGGTATCCGAGTGAGATACGCTGCTCTGATTGTGGCGATAACATGGTTTATATCGAAGGGTCGATTGAACTACTGGCTAAAGCCGGTGCAGATGTGAATATTCGCGATGATCATGGCATAACGCCGATTATGATGGCGGATGATCTTCATGCTGTTGAAGCATTGATTGCCGCGGGAGCGGATGTGAATAATCGAGACGTTGATGGTGACACGGCGTTAATCGTCTCTCCTGATCCCGAAGTTACACGTGTATTGATTGCCGCAGGCGCAGATGTCAATATAAAGAATAAAAAAGGCATAACGGCGCTCATGTATGCAAGACGTCCTGATATTATCCAAATCCTTGTAGATGCAGGTGCAGATGTGGATGCCAGGGATAAGTTTGGGGCAACAGCGCTCATGCGCGTTAAAGACCAGAAATCGACCGAAATTCTTATTGCCGCAGGAGCAGATGTAAATGCCAAGGATAAGGATGACGACACACCGTTAACTTATCCTAAGGATTTTGGTGCGATCAAAGCGTTAGTAGCTGCGGGCGCGGATGTCAATGCCGTGAATAGCAAAGGCGAAGATGTGCTCATGGTATTGAATGATCATAACGGGTCGCTTGAAGCTGTAAAATTCCTCCTGGAGAAAGGTGTCGATCCTAAAGCGGCTGACCACAGCGGTATTACAGCGCTTATGCGTTCGAATAATGAAGAGGTCAGTCGTGTATTGATTGCCGCAGGCGCGGATGTGAATGCCAGAGAATCCCGAGGGATGGTTGCTATGATGAATGTTGTGGCACACTTTGAACTTAGTTCGGTTAAGGAATTTATTGCCGCAGGCGCGGATGTCAATGTGGCGGATAATGACGGCGAGACCGTTTTGATGTATGCCGCGAAAAGTTCTAAGCGCGGAGAGATCATAAAAACTTTGATTGCCGCAGGTGCGGATGTCAATGCCAGAAATAAAGAAGGTCAAACGGCTTTGTTCTATGCTATCGACAATGGCCGTTTTGCAAATGCTGAAACGCTTATTGCTGCAGGAGCAGATGTTAATGTTGCGGATGCAGATGGGGTTACAGCACTCATGATGGCATCGAAGTCCAGAAGTTCAGAGCCAATGATTAAAAGTCTTATTGAAGCAGGTGCAGATGTTAATATAGTCGATAATTTGGGACACTCTGCAATCATGTATGCTGCAACTTCTAATGTTAATAACATGATGGATTTGATCTTAGCCGGCGCAAATATTCATCTTCAAGATAGTAAAGGTCGTACACCGCTCATGTATGCGTGTAGCGCTGATAAGATCAAAGCGATCTCAACCTTGTTAGACAAGGGTGCAGATGCTTCGATCAAAGATTCTGAAGGGCATGATTGTCAGTATTATCTTGATGAAGATGGCGATCAATACGAAGAAATTCTCAAATTGATCAAAGCTGCTGGATCAAATAAATCCATTAGTATCTAATCATCATTAAACTTAATGAACAAAGCGGTGTTTTATAAAGCACCGCTTTTTTTTATATCATTTTTTATTTATTGTCGCAGCTATTGGCTATGCCAATACGCTGCGCAGCGGATGCCTATTCGCTGTGCGAATACGGCACCGCATTATTATGTAGGCTTAAGTCGAAATAAAATGCGGGGCGTATTGATGGAGGGCGAAGCCCGAAGGAGAAGCCCCGCAGCGAGCTGCGTATTGAGCGAAAGCGAAATAGCAGCCGCAAATAGAAAAAAAGCCCGAACCATGAGGAACGGGCTTTAATGAGTAAGAATGATAATATAAAAAGAAATTATATTGCAATTCTAGCGATAGCTTCGAGGATCTCAAGGCGAAGTTGGCTTCCTTGGCGCAAGAAGGGAAGCGCGCGTTTGTAATACTCGACGGCGACGCGTGGTTTTTGAGCAAAGTCAGCGAGTCGGGCGTTAAGAATGAGAAAATCGAAGGAAGCGAAGAAGTCAGCGACTTCATTGGAGAGAGCGAAGGCGTCATCGTAGCATTTGGCTTCGCAGTAAGCCTGACACCATCCGCGAATGAGCTCAAAAGCTTGGGCATCGGAGTAGTTTGCGCCGCGTCTCAGTGCGCTTTTGAGGTCTTTGAGGGCCGCGAGGTATTCGCCGTGTTTAGACTCGATGAGAAAACGGGCGTGATAAGCGGCACTGACGTCAGGATCGGCATTGATGGCACTGTCTGCTAACATCACGGCACGTTCGGAATCCTCGCTTTTTTCGGCCAGGATAAGGGCGAGTTCTGCGAAAACGTCGGCGGATGCGCCTATGGAGATCGCAGTTTCGAAGGCCTGACGCGCATCATTGTCGAATTCGAGCTGTCTGTAGGTGAAGCCTAGCAGTGCATACGCGCGAGTATCCCCTTGTGGCGGGTCAGATTCCAGCGCGTAATTCAGAGCTTGACGCGCAGCCTGATAGTTGCCTTCGTCGAAGAATGCCTGCGCTTTTTCGAGATGAGTATCGTAAAGAGACATTGGATCAGCGAATTGAATGCAGGAAGGCTGAACTAGCGAGACCAGCGCGTGTAGACGGAGATGAGCTCGGGTGTACGATCTTTAAATTTGAGCAGGAATTTTTTGAGGCTTTCGAGGCATCCAGGTTCTTTGTCGAGCTGGATTTTTTCGCAGAAAGCGTTCCATTTGTTGAGCTGCTCGGTTTCTTTTTCGGTGAGTGTAGCTTTGGTGGAAAGCTTTTGGATGGAGTCGATTGCGAAAGCGAATTCGCCGAGTTCGGAGGGAATCTGACGACCGCAGTAGGTAATCGGTCCGCAGGGTTCGAGTCTGCGAGCACCACGTCCCATGAGGAATTTGAAGGGAGAACCTGTGAGGGCTTCGAGCTGCTGGAAGATGTCGCCGATGGAGACGGATTTGAAGTAGATGGTGCCGAGAACAGGCTGTCCAAGGCGTTCGAGATGACCAGCCAATTCGGTGCCTTCGACCATATCACGGGTCATGATTTTTTCTTCGAGTACTTTGGTGTCACAGGCGTAAAACGTCAATTCGTCTTTCATTTTAATTAAACCTCCAAATGGAACTTAGTCATAGACTCCGCGAACGATGCGGTGTTTATTCTTATAAGCCAAAAACAGCCTAGATACACGAATTTATTTTGGCCCTAAACGTAGCAGTGAGGCGAGAATTGTTTTGCTCGTCTGTGTTGCCAATACCTTGGGGGCGCCAAAATTGAAAAATATCTGTTTCGTTATTATATAGACCAAATGTGTTTGGTATCAGCTGTAGTGATTGCTGATCAATGTTCTGGAGAAAAAGAATGAAAAAGAAGATTTCGCTGGCAATGATGCTGGCTTGTGTGGGTGCAGCTGCGCTAAGCGGTTGTTCGTCGGAAGAAGGCGTGGGTAGTTTTGTTGAGCGTAGCCAGCGCTGCAGCGGTGACATCGTGCAGCAGTTTGTAGGTGGCGCGTGGACTACGCTTGAAAAGTGCGAAGCGCCTCTAAAATGTAAGCTTCTTTCGGTTGGGGCTTACGGTTGCGTTGCGACGCAGGAGCAGGATCCCGGTGAGGTTCCGAGCGTCGTAGTGTGCAAGAACTATGGTGAGTCGAAGTGTACTTCTTCGCGTGATGCGCTCTTGAAGTGTTCGGCGGACGGAACCTCGATGACGCGTGAAGCATGTCCCGCAGGTGAATTTTGTGACGAAGGGCTGAACAAGTGCATCAGCCAGAGCACAGTAATCGAAGATATCAAAGACGAATCCTGTGAAGAGGATGAAGTTACCTGCGTTAACAACGCGCTTGCTCGCTGTGTAAACGGTAAGTGGGCTGTCGATCAGATTTGTGGCTCTGACGAAACTTGTGCCGATGGCCAGCTCATTCAGGGGTGCTACTGCAATTTGGGTGCGGCGCGTTGTGACAACAACATTTTGAGTGTTTGTAAAGACTACGCATGGCCTGATAAGAGTGAATCCCTCAATTGCGGCGATAAATATACGTGCAGCGAAGAAGAAGCGACGTGCGTTCTCAATTCCGTTTGTGTTCCTGGAACTCAGGCGTGCGATAGCGCGGATACCTTCCATGTTTGTGATGAAAATGGGCAGTGGGGCGCAACGACGGACTGCAAAAAAGTTTACGGTGAAAACTACAAATGTGCACAGGCTGAAGGCGTCTGTTACGAATCGACTTCTCCGGATGTCGATCCTAACGATCCGACCGGTTGTACGGCTGGTGAGAAGACGTGCCTCGGTGAAAGTACCTTGGGTGTCTGTGATGGCGTAACGTTTACTGAAAAACAATGCAGTGATGTAGGCGCTGGATTTGTCTGTCATCAAGGCGAATGCGTTGAGCCGAGTGTCGGCCCTGGCCCTGGTACAGATGTCGAATGCGACGAAGGTGCGACGGTCTGTGATGGTAATGCTTTGATGAGATGCATGAATGGTGTGTTTTCGAAAACTGATTGCGGAGACAAGACGTGTACTGTCGAAAACGATAAGGCTTCATGTAAGACGACGACGAGCAGTGAAACGGGTACGGCTTGCACTGGCAACGGTATGAAGTGTGCGGGTGACGGGTATATTCGTTGTGTGGACGGCAAATGGAGCGGCATTCAGTCTTGTGGCAACGGTATGATGTGTGCCAATGATGCTTGCATCACGGACGGCTCAGCGACAAGTTGTCAGGTGGGATCTAAACGCTGCGTTACGGGAACGATCGGCGCAACGTATCAGGTCTGTCAGTCGGATGGAACTTGGGGAACTGCCACGTCTTGCCGTTCGATCAACGACATTTGTAGCGGCGGTGAATGTGTGCGTTGTGAGCCGGGGGCTGTTCGCTGTGGTACGGGACGAGATCGCAATTACGTCTATACTTGCAAAGCGGACGGTTCAGATTACGAAAAAGCTTCGAATGCCTGCAATTTAGGTTGCAACGATGGTGCTTGCAGAACGTGTACGGGCAATGAAGTTGAGTGCAGCGAAGACGGAACGTTTAAATATTGTTCGAATGGCGTTTGGACTGATGTGGCTGCGTGCGGCGACTTGTGTACTAAGAGCGGTTGCAATTGCACTGTAGGTGCAACCAAATGTGATGCTTCCGGCAACGTTTTGGTTTGTGCTGAGCACAAAATCGGTGGCGGCGCCCTGGGCTATGGCGCAACCACCTATAAATCGTGGGATGTACTGAGTGCTTGCGGTGAAGGACAGTGCTCCGAGGCGAATGGCAAAGCCGTATGTACTTGCAAAACCGGCGACAAACGTTGTGCCGATACTGCACTTGAAACTTGTACGGACGGTACTTGGATTTCCACTGATTGTGCTGCGAACAACATGACGTGTGATCCCACAACTCTTTCGTGCAGTTGCGAATCGGGTTCGTATTTCTGTCCCGGTGCCGCAGGTGGTCTGGCTAGCTCGGCGCGTTATCGCTGTGTCGATGGTGCGTGGAACCAAAAAGATTACGCATGCAGTAACGGTTCGACCTGCAATAACGACCTCGGTGGCGTCTGCGTCAAATCTCAGTGCGAAGCCATCAACGTTGAAAATATTTCGCAAATGCTTCGTGTCGATCCGAATCTTGTCGGCTCCAAGTGCGAAGGCTCCAACTTGATGTCGTGCGATGAAGGCGTTTATGTGGTTAAAGCTGCATGCCAGACGGGATGCCAGGCTGTAAATACCAACCTCTTTGGCACTAAAGTCGAAGCGGCGATGTGTGGTACGTCCTCGTCGAGCGTGTGCCTGCGCATTGGTGAAACGCGTTGCGGCTCTAACAACGCGTCTGTCGAAACGTGCTCGCGTCAAAACTGGTACGATGTCGTCGGCAATTGGAAGGGCACCGCTTGCGCTGAAAATGAAGTTTGCGGGACTGTCAATGGCAAATCGAGTTGTGTGGCCAAAGTCTGTGATGCCGGTGCTTTCTCGTGCGATGGTAGTGTTGTCAAACAGTGCGTCAACAACGCGTTGGTTGATGTCGTCGACTGTGCGACGAGCGGCTTGACGTGCAAAGGTGGCGTTTGTTCAAAATAGCGCTTCCTATCGCTCGCCTATTTCGCTAACGCTCAATACGGCTTCGCTGCCGGGCTATTTGCTTTGCAAATACGCCCGGCTTTTTTATCAATCGTGTGCTGTCCGCGTAATGAGGCCTAAACTGCAACAGGAGTTTGAAGCGTGTACGAAGCTCCATGTGCTTCTCGCGTAACGAATTCGATGTATAACTCGCTCAATCAACGAAGCGACATGCCTTGGGACAGAAAATAGAGAGGTCTCACCAAGGCAAAAACGGCTAAATTTGAGCTAGCGCGAGCACGCACCAACACAAAAACGGTGAAATTTAAGCTAGTGCGAGCACGCACCAACACAAAAACGGTAAAATTTAAGCTAGTGCGAGCACGCACCAACACAAAAACGGTGAAATTTAAGCTAGTGCGAGCACGCACCAACACAAAAACGGTGAAATCTAAGCTAGTGCGAGCATGCACCAACACAAAAACGGTGAAATTTGAGTTAGTGCGAGTTTTTATTAAGACAAAAACGGTGAAATTTGAGCTGGAGAGGCGTTTTAATGTTGTTTAACGCATCAGAAGGTTGGGAGCTGAACGACTATAGGGACTAATTAAAGATCACCCACAAAGCAGGACGGACGGCGAGAGATTCGACTTCGACTCTGATGCCCGTGGTGTTGATCTCGCCTTCTCGATTGACGTATGCTGCTAACATATTGCTGGAATTTGTTGTACTGCTGGTGCCTGGTGACCGGAGCCACCAAGAGGATACATTATCTTCTTCATTATATAAAGCACCACGGTTTATTGCGTACGGTGTTGCTGAGGCCCGACGATCATTTTCGTCTGTGAAGTATGTATTTGCTTCATAACTGGTGAGTAAGAAAATTTTGTCAACGGTCTTATTGCCGCCACTTCCGCCATATAAAGTATCGGGATTATTATTCGTAACGGAGACGATCTTTGATCTTTCTTCTGCAGTAAAGGCTTCATCGATGAAGTTATTGGTCGTATAGTTTTTTTCATTGGCGTTGTAACTTGCACCAAAACCATTGAGCCATGAACGAAGCGTGCAGGTTTGCCAAGTTACAGAAATCCTAGTGGCATTGTATGGTCGTGCATCGAGTGTTTTCTCACTGATGATGAGGTATTGATCTTCCATTTTTTTGAGTACGCGCCAAGTAATCGGTTCCTTGCCGTTTGTAATGTTGCCATCCTGCTCGTAATGGCCAAAGGTGATAATGTCACCTGGGCTTAAGGGATTGGGAACGCATTCGTTGGATTCGGCATGATAACCTTCTTTACAGGAGTCCAACTGGCATTTGCCTTCGACACAGGATCCCGTGCTCCAGCCTGTGATCGTTTGGTTGCAGGCGATGTTGTGTGAACCGCAATTTTCGAGCGAATCGCCTTCGCAAGCGTGATTATACACATGAAAGCCTTTTTCACAGGCTGTGGCTTGGCAGGCACCATTCAAACAAACGCCTGCTTTCCAACCATCGACGGCTGTCGTGCAGTTATAGCCATGAATTCCGCAATTTTCGAGCGAATCGTCTTCGCAGTTATTGCCGAAGACGTGTTTTCCAGTTGGGCATGTCGTCGGCGTATTTGTGTCAATGCATTCGCATTTATCTGCATCCAGCACTTTATTTGCAGACACACACATGGCTTGTGTAAGCGGGCATGTCGTCGGCGCATTTGTGTCAATGCATTCGCATTTATCTGCATCCAACACTTTATTTACAGATACGCACATGGCTTGTGTCAATGGACATGTCGTTGACTCATTTGTGTCAATGCATTCGCATCTATCTACATCCAATACTCTATTTGCAGATACACACATGGCTTCGGTTAAACTGCATGAATTAGAATCGTCGTCGCACCCAATCATGCTGACTGTTGATAACATAACCGATAACAAAACGAGTTTGTTTTGTAATATCATACACTCTCCTTTTTTATATGACTTCGACTTTTAAAAAAAATAATGGTTTTTCATTATTTAGTGTAGATTGATAACTTCCAATAAAATTCATTTGTCACTTGATAAAAAATATCGACAATTGTTGTGTAATTGATGTTTGTTAATCTTAAAAAATACACGTAACTATATATAGTATACGATTCGTATTGTTTAATGAATATAAAACATCAAAACGAGTGTGTTGTTCGATATTTGTCAAGAGAACATCAAAAATACATACTTTTGGGCATGTATCAAAAATGCATTCTCTCATAAAAAAAAAACTCATTCTGTCAAGACGATAAATTTGTTAAGAGAGCGTTACAGCTCAGCCATGGGGACGAAAAAAGCGTTCTGGTAGTGACGAAAAAACTATTTTTTCTTTAAATGAGTCAAATACTGATTGCTACACGTTCGCACGCGTCGCGAAGCCGAAGGCAAGCAGCGGGCGCACCGGGCGAGCGGGCGAGCTTGTTGAAGACGAAGTCAAGTTCGCGCCCGCCAAGGAACTTTTATATTTTGAGAGCGTTTGAATACAGTTCGAGGAAACAACGAAAATCCTTGAGGGCGCAGCCATTAGGCTGTAACCGAAAGGATTGAGGAAGTTGACGAAGAAATGTATCAAACGCTCTCAAAAGAAGGCGCGTACAGCTCATTT
>JAZRWH010000135.1:0-10210 GCA_045599585.1 Myxococcota bacterium | reverse complement strand
GAGGGGGGGTGGGGGAGGCGGGGGGGGGGGCCTGCCCGGCGGCTGGCCCTAGCCTGTCAAGCGGGCGGGGGGGGAGGGGGGGGGGGGGCCCAAAATTTGGGCCCGACCTGTAGCCTTTCGTTTTTTATAACATTATATAGTATAAATGACGCTATCTATGATATTCCGTACCCCATACCACACCTATCGCTAACGAGATTCTACTAAATCATTATATTTATCTTTTGTATTTTGTCCTACATTCCACACCAATATCTGCAGATCACTAATACAATTAATAGTGTTAGTTAATCCACAAAATAGACGCAATCAACGCAATAAAGCCGTGACTATGAAAATTATTATCTAAACATACCTTCTACCTTTTTTGCGTTTCGTTTTACAACGAACGTGATAGAGTAATCCCAATTCACATCAATAGAATTGGTGTATGAATTTTATCAAACTAAAATACTGCGAACACAGAAATGTAATACGATGCTGAATCAACCATCTACCTCGCGTAAACGAGAAGGGGTAGCGGCGTATTTGCAAAGCAAATAGCTGCTCAGGGGGAGACTTCCCCCTACTTTAAAATCCGTGCTCAAATTTGTCATTTTGAGGATTCCATGAAAAAGTGTACTGATCTTTTTTTAATTATTTTACTAACAGCCTGTCTATGCAACGCTTGCGGCAACAAAGCAACCACAGACAACACAGAGTCGAGCGCACCTGAAGCCAAGACAAACACCAACGTTGTAACACCAGACAACAACAGCAATGAACATGCTAAAGATGAAACGCAGCCCTCCACCGTAGCATCAAACGCACCTGGAGTCGAATGCACTGAACGGTCTTGCCAATGCGGTACAACGACCTGTGCTAAGAACGAAATCTGCAAAGACGGCCAGTGTTATTGTGGGCAACAATCCTTTATCGACGAAAACTACGCATGCAAAGACGTCAACACAGCGAAAATCATCCGTGGCGTCTATGAAAATTACGAACGCAAGTACGTTTGTCAATCAGCAGAAGGCTGTACCTGTGGTGAAACTACTTGCCCGCAAAATGCTGCGTGTGAAAACGGGCAATGTGTATGTGGTGCAACAACGCTAGCCCCCGAAAACACTGGCTATGCCTGCAATCTCGTGACAGAAAAACACTACGACTGGGTTTGTCGCGAGTCGAACGGCTGTCCATGTGGGTCAATCACTGCGGCCGTGAATATGGGCTGCAATGGCAAAAACGCCACATGTCTGGGTTCGCCAGTCCCTGGTCGCGGTCTTGCCTGTCGTCCAAAAGCCCTTGGACCTTACAAATATCATCTCGCTTGTTTTAAAGATGAGTGTGATTGTTACGGAAAAAGCATTACAAAAGATGAAGTCTGCCAACCACTCGAATGTGAAGAAGGCTACACACCAGGCCCGAAAGGCTGCATGTGTGGCAGTGAAGTTGGCGACAAAGACGGCTTTACTTGCACGACCGGTAAAGGCGGCAAATCTGTTAAAGAATGCATCCCAACCGCAGACTATTACTGTCCCTGTGGAGAAGAAAAATGCTTACCTTTCCAAGTCTGCAAAAAAGGCGAGTGTGTTGACCGTGTTTCGATGAAAGCTAATAAATTGCCAGAAACTGACTATAGTTTTGAAAACGGATTTTATAAATGCATCAATAATGACGGCTGTACGTGCGGTAAACCATCCAAATCAGGCAAACCCAATTGCGAAGTAGACAAATACTGCATCAATGATAGCTGCCGCAAAGACCGTTACTTCCGCAAAGTAGGAGAAAAAGTATTATATTATAAATTCAATGAAAGCAGCGATGCAGCTAATGCAAAAGAATATCTTCAAAATTTGTGGGCATTGATGTTTATTGACGAATCAGAGCCTCTCTGCAAAGGTGAATGGTTAAAACTGTATCAAGAAGTTGACGGCAAAAAAGTGGTACTCTGTGAGGACCCACAATATCGTGATATGACAATAGGCACATTTTTAAAGGACTGCGGCATCCATTCTCAACCTGAAAATACCAGCAATTTATACTGCAGAATTGATTATTTATATACAACCAAACCTAACGAAGATACAGGGTGGGCACCTACAGTAATTCGCGTTCTCGGTTGGGGCGAATAGTCAGCTAAGGGCGGCACATGACGCCGCCCAATTATCATTTCCCCGCGCTTTTGTTTCATGAGCACAAATCACTTTGCACTTAGCTCAAAGACCATACAAATAAATATAGAATTAACGAGGAAAAGCAGGAATCTAATACAAACCAAAGTCACAGCTCAGCCGAGGAGCCCACACGCCTTCGGCGTGCGGGCAAAAAGGTGGGGGGAGATGTCGCATACCCCGCCCGTCTTGCCATCGGCTTCGACGGGCAGGGTTATTCAAGCGGCGGGTTCCAGCCGCGTGAACACTCGGTAGCTTATGCGCTTCGAACGCTTCGCGTTCATGCGCTTATTGCTTTTTATTTTGTTCGGCTGAGCAATAACAAACCAAATGCACCGAATAAAGCTATTTACTCGCTGAATTTAAGGTTTTTTAAACTATTTTTTACAGTCGTCAAAGAGAGATCAAGCGTTAATTTGCCTGTGTAACGCACGCGACCAGAATCGTCGACGAGAGAAAACTTTTGATATGGAGCAAAGAAATTCATACCTGAAACATCTGGTCTGAATGAGAGTTTTCGCTGAGCCAGCGTAATGTTAAAAGAGGCTGTAGAAATAGAGCAAACGTCCATAAGATGTCGAACTTTTCTGACACCTTCAATGTCGACGCGCAGATGTTCCCCGAAGTAAAACGAGCCTCTAAGAGGAGCATTGGAAAAACTATGCGTTGCCCAGATGGGCATATCGTTATCGATCGTCAACGTAATATTTTGGGAATCATTTGGTGAAGCTTGATCGACGATAAAGCCACGCCAAGACTGCTGAAAAAAGACGCGATTGAAAAGCGCGTCTGGTCTGCATGGCGGCTTATCGAGATTAGGAAGCCAGTGATCTTCGCACAGACTATCGTAGAGCGCTTGTGCAGAAGTACGGAAAGAGGCATGACGAAGTTCAAAACCGAGGCTTTTGAGACGATCCGAATTTATTTTTGGCCAAGCTGTGGCCGTTACGAAGTCAGCTAAATTAGGTGCAGGCGCAGCGTCTAAGCCGTAACAAAAGCACACACGTTTCCATGCGCGCTCAGCAATCCGACTAAGTGGGTTGAGAATACCGAGGTTCGATAGCGTGCGAAAAACGAGAGGTAGAGAGAGTGCATGGGGCAAAAGAAACGTCGAATGCTCAGGCATATGCGAAGCCTGACGCGCAACATCCACAATCTCGCCTACGCGCAAACAATCATCGTCGGCAAGGTTGAACAGTTGTTCGTCAAGGAAGCCATAATCCATCAAATAGTAAATAGCAGCAGCGACGTCCTCAACGTGTACGAGCGGACAACGCGGTCCTTTGTAAAACCTAGGAATATTAGTGCGCAGCGTAGCCAAAAAGGCAATCTGCTGAAAGATCGCGTAAGGCAGAGAAGCGCAACGAGGACCGTAAGGCGTAGCTATACGCAAAATGATCGGCTTTAGTTTTCGATCAGCCGAAGCATTGAGCAGATATTTTTCAATATCGACAGCAGTTTGTTTGGCGACAGAGCTTGGAGCCAACGAAGAAAACTCCGTGACAGGGAGTTCAGAGTCATCATAGACGGAGGCCGATGAAATGAAAACGAACGCCTTCGTTGAATCATCATCACAGGCATCGTAAGCACGTTTGATGACGTCTGCCCATGCATTGAGCCAATTGACATCTGCAGCTCTAAAAAAGCAGTCAGACGAGAAAACGACATGCGTAGCAGACCTGGCTTCAGCAGGAAGGATGCTAAGCGCATCAAGCGAGACAGACGAGAGCGTAATTTTGTCATTGAGCTTAGGCAGCCAAGAAGCTGCTTTATTTGTCCAAGCCTGTACGCGAAAGTTCTTGGGAAGTTGGTTAAGACAAGCTAAACCAACAGCACTCATAGCATCACATAAAAAGAGGGTATTTTTGGCCATGGAAGCTCCCAATGTGCGCTTAGTAATTATTTAATATCACTGCAATCGAGGTAATCCTTGAGGGCAGCCTGCAAGTGACTTCTTGCATGAAAGAGTCGGCTCATAACAGTACCTTCGGGAATACCGAGGACTTCTGCGATTTCATCGTACTGTAATCCATCAACTTCACGCAACACGATGATCGTGCGATGTTTTTCACTGAGAGAGTCGAGTGCTTTAGTGATTTGATCTCGCAGTTCAGCGCGAGCATAAACTTTTTCGGGATTAATTCCTAAACTGGGAGGAAGGACTTCTTCTGGACGAGAGAAGTTTCGTTGATAATCGTTATCGAATTCGACCTCACCAGCAGTTTTTTTGCGACGATATCTATCAATTGCCAAATTTCGTACAATTCGGTAAGCCCAAGTAAAGAAATGGGTACCGGGTTGAAATTTGTGAAGATTCGCATAAATACGAACGAAACAATCCTGTGAAATCTCGAGGGCGTCCTGTTGATTGTGAACAATCGCGAAAGCGGCGTGCAAGATCCGTTCACGGTATCTTCTAAAGAGCGCCGCAAAGGCCATCTGATCGCCGTTCAGAACGCACTGAATTATTTCTTCATCATCAATTTGTTCGAACTGATCCATGACCAACAACAAGGTGAACGAGAGCACGTAAAACAGTGCCCCCAAGTAAGCGAGGCAAGCAGCGGACTTAGCGAGAAAACACTAGAAAAGCGTCGCGTATTTCTGTGGAAATAGCGACGCGCGCAGCCGTATGCATCGCATAGGCTGCGCAATCAAACAATGGCTAGAAGACGAGTGGGTAAGTAACGCGTTTAACGGTACCACCGAAACGTCTAAACTTAATGGAGGAGAGAGAAGAAACGAGGCAAGAATCGAGTTCGCCCTGAGCAGTAGAAGTCAAGCCACGGATACCGCCGGTCTGCTGAATGGTGAATTTGATTTCAACGCGTTGTCGTCTTCCGTTTGCATATTTGTCGAAGCACTCGGAAAGTTTTCGTACGATACGCGGATTCATGATTTGTTCCTCGATCTCCCAATCCATGAGAGGTTCAAGAACGTTGCCATTTGCATCAGTACTAAAGTCAATCGTTTCGATCTCGTCAGCGTCGTCACCGGCCCCTCCAGGTGCAGTCGTTTTTTTCATAGAGCTGCGGAGAGCGGCATATTTTTTACGATGTTCAGCTTCCCAAGCGTCGAGAGCAGCTTGTTTGGCTTGTTCGCTAGCCTCGGGGTCGAAGAAGGAGAGTGCTTTTTTCTCGTCAATGTTAAGAGAAACTTCTTCAACTTTAGGGAGAACGAACGTTTTTTCGAAGGGAGGGAAAGCTTTATCGAACGCGAGGGGTTCAGGTGGTGCCATCAAACTGAGAATGATCGTCGGGACGAGGATAGCAGCACCAACACCGATGACGATCAGAGCGATAATACCGCCGCCAATTCCTTTAGCAGCGCGCTGGCGGCGACGATTTTCAGCTTCACGCTCGGCGCGGCTACGATCGCGGACAGGGAGATAAGCCACGACTTCAGCGGAGAATTCAGGGATATCCTGCAGGTGGTTTTTCTCTTTTGTAGAAGAATTATAGATGAGGGTATTTTCGTTAATATCATCATCGTAAAATTTTTTGAGGAGTCCTTCTTTATCGAAGGGGCCATAATCGAGGCCATCTTTTTGGAAAATCCAGACTTCTTTTTTGATACGTTTGAGGAGGGAGGGCGTAGCGAGGAGATCGATTTTTTGCGCCTGCGAGCCTACGGCAGGCATGTCACCAGAAGCCGAAAGGGAGCGGAGATCGCCTACACCGACGACAATCGAAGAGATATCATTATCAGCAGGGGCGTCGACAGCGACTTTAAGGGAGTCTTTTAGAGACTGAACGTCTTGAAGTCTATCGTTGATCTCAGCTTTAACCGAAGCAAAGAGTGTTTCCTTGACTGCTGAGGGGACAGCAGGGAGAGAGGCGATATATGTTTCGGGTGACGCGCCAAATTCCTCGAAAGAGCGCGCACAAAGTAGTTCGCAGAAGAGAAGTGCGAGAGAATAGACATCAGAGACGCGAGCGGCTGAAGCGCGTGATTCGCGAACTTCGGGAGCAATAGCTTCACTAGAGAAGTAAGCATTGCGCGCAGCATCGTCGAGGCATTGATCAGCAACGACAGCGCAGACAGGGTTAATGAGTTTCACTCGCCCCTGCGTTGTAACGATAATAGATTTTGTCGTAAGTGCGCCGTGAGCAAAACCGGCGTTATGCACGACATCAAGACCAGCGCAAAGCAAAGCCAAAAAGCTATATGCCGCTTTTACGCCTAAGATCTGAGCACGTTCGCGGCGTGATCGAAGATGAGCATCGAGGAGTTCTCCTTCGACATACTCCAAGCTAATATAACCGGTCGTTCCGTCGAGGATCAATTCATTGACACCGGCGATACTTTTATGCACCAACCCTTTAAAGTTATCGACGCAGGCTCGGACTTTATCGGCGCGTTCGGAGTCGCACTCAAAGCTGAGCTGTTTGAACATAAAATTCTGATTCGTCGATCGATCTTTAACGACGCAGGATACGCCGAGCGGATCGTCAGCCATGACGCTTGCGACCTCGTAGCGATCGAGGATCAAATCACCAGCATTAACCTTAGTCAGAGTCCAATCACTCATCACACATCCTTCTCTTGTCTGAGGGGGAGTTCAACAGTCCAGCGGTCATTTTCGCGGGTAAGCACGACATCAATGTGCGGCATATCGTTAAGCCGAACGATTCTGACGACGGCCCGAGACTGATCTGCGCTGATGACTTCCAATTTTTTGTATTCCCTTGTGGAAGAAATGACGTGTCCGAAGCGCATCATTTCTTCCGGTTTTCGGGGATGATCATTTTTATCGATTAATTTGTTAAAATTTTCTGCTTCGCGAGAGAGTGCATCGCGCGTTTTCTCACCGAGATAATTCCAAACGAGATCGGTACGCTGAGCTTCTGCGGACTGCAAAAAACCGCGCAGCACGATTTCTGGATTGGGTCGGTTCCAAAGGGGTTCTGCTTTACAGCCGGTAAGCAAACCAGCCACCCCGAACAACAGAGAGAAGCATAGAATACTGGTATATCGCCGAAGAGAGTCACTGTGATTCAGAATAAACTTCAATGAATACCTCTTTCTATCGAACGCCCAAGCGCATGCCAAAGCAAAACCAAACGGCATCCTCAAAAGAAATGCCCGCGGCCTAAAACCGCAATAAACCGAGGAATTATGCACGAGATGAGCCATCAGGTCAAGCCACGACACATCTTAAAACATCGCAAATCATTACAGTGCATTAAAATGCGAAACCAATAATTAGTCGACGTGACTTTGGGTTTCTCGCGTAACGAGCGCAGCGATAGCATTTGCGTCACGGCGAAGTACATCCATGTCAGGCCCTTCGAGCATAATTCGGCATTTAGGCTCTGTACCAGAATATCGAACGAGAACACGACCGGTATCACCGTAAGAAGATTCAACATCTGCAATCAGTGCGCTGGTCTGCTTGAGTTCTGCGATGGGGATTTTTCGATCAACTTTAAGATTGACGAGCACCTGCGGCAGCTTTGTCATAATTTTTGTGAGTTCAGACAGGCGTTTTTTGGAGCGTCGCATGACCGAAAGGATACGAAGCGCAGCGAGTAGTCCATCGCCCGTCGTTGCGTGATCGAACATGACGATATGACCACTTTGCTCGCCGCCAAGGTTAAAATCATTTTTGAGCATTTCTTCGACGACGTAGCGATCACCAACGCCCGTTTGAATGACGTTAATTCCGCGCGCCTTCATCGCGAGTCTGAGTCCAAGATTACTCATAACCGTTGTGACGAGCGTGTTTTGTTTAAGTGCACCGCGCTCGTGTAGATCGACCGCAAGTATGGCCATGATGAAGTCACCGTCTACGACCGACCCCGTTTCATCAACGAGAATCAGTCTGTCAGCGTCACCATCAAGCGTTATGCCGAGATCAGCGTGATGTTGCTGAACGAGCTTAGCACAGTGCTCTGGGTAAAGCGCCCCCACACCATCATTAATATTGTACCCGTTCGGTTCGACACCTACAGCTATGACTTCTGCACCTAGTTCTTCGAGGACAGTCGGTGCAATCTTGTACGAAGCACCATTGGCGCAGTCGACGACGATCTTCAAGCCCTCGAGCGAGAGTTCTCTTTCGAAGTTGGATTTGAGGTAAGCGTTGTAGCGTCCTAAAACATCGTCAATGCGCTTAGAGCGTCCAATCGCCTCTGGCGACATCATCGCATCGAGTGATTTGGGATCGATTAAAGCCGCTTCAATGGCTTCTTCGACGCTATCTGGAAGTTTAAATCCTGTCCGCGCAAAGACTTTGATGCCGTTATCCTGATAAGGATTGTGCGAAGCACTGATTACGACACCGACATCACAACGCATCGCTTGCGTAAGGTGCGCAATAGCAGGCGTAGGCATTGGGCCAGTAAACAAAACATCGCCATTCATGGCATTGATACCGGCCGCCAAGGCCGACTCAAACATATACCCAGAACGCCTAGTATCTTTGCCAATTAAAGCTCTAAAAGTCGCACCGCGCTTAGGAAAATTGGCAACAAGCGCACGCCCAAGGTTCATGGCGACATCCGCCGTCATCGGAAACTGATTGGCCAGTCCGCGAATGCCATCCGTCCCAAAAAACTGTCTTCCCATTTAAAATCCATCCTTGGCTAAATTTTGATCATCCGTAATTGGCCTAAACTGTGGCATAGAATTACGCTCTTTCAGCCCAGTCAGCCAACAAATGCACTGTTTCCCGTGCAATCCCCCTCACGACCTCCTTACGTTCAGGAGGTAGATCCTCTTTTCTACCACTTTTTGCCACTTAGTTTATAAAATTCTTCAATTTGAGTCCGCGTTCTTCAAAATGCTCATAGCCATTCAAAAAGTATTGACGCCCTATAACGCGTGTGCAAAAAAGCGGCGCATGCCGACGGCTCAAATCCCGTCGGCTTTTACTTTTAAGTCTCAATAGGAGCAACGATATATGCGCGAAGCAGAAAACAGAGATTACGACGACGAAAGAGACGACGACGAACTCGAAGACGACGACAACAACCTTGACGATGACGAAGTCATTGAGAGTGAACTCGAAGAAGCTGATCTCATCGAAGAATGGTGTCCCAACTGCAAAGACATGAAACCTCACGCCGTCCTTCACGACGGAACACATCGCATCGTTTGTGCAGAATGCAATCACGAGCATAAACGCGAAAAGAATATTCCAGAATCAGCACCGATTGTGTACGGAATCCTTACTCCCGAAGAAAAAGCAGATGCGGAGCTAAGAGCCGAAGCTTGGAAACGTTTGACGACCGATGTCCCTCAAAGTGAAATCAAAGCGTATTCGATACACGCAGATTTTGCAGAAGGTGATGTCATCAACCACGTCAAATTCGGTCGTGGCGTCGTGATCGAAAAACTCGAAAAAACAAAAGTGGAGATTCTCTTCGCAGATGACATGAAACGTCTCGTCTGCAACAAGTAATCTTTTTTCTTTCTTGAGCGATGTTCTATCTGTGAACATCGCTTTTTTAATCCTTAATCCACCCATACAATTCGTCACGTGCCATTGTATTTTTTTGCACACGATCAACCCAACAAAACGCATGTCCGTTAAAATGCTGTTTTCTGCATGCGTAAACCGAACAATCATGAATACGATTAATACTTAAGTTTAAACTTTTGTATTATATACAACCATTATAATTATTTAAGGCGTATATACAAATCTATTCGCTTATATGAATGTAATCACAACCCAAGCTTTCATTGCTAATTCAGACAAAATGAATCAATGCAATATTTTGGGGAACACTTCGTTCATTCTCTATATGGTTGAAATTATATACAATACAACTAGATTAACATTGTATATTTTAAGTTTTGATACATCAATGACATTTGAATTGATCCCTAATCATCCTCGCAAGCCATATTTCATCTAGTCGCGCATCGCCGTGAGGGGGTAGCGGCGTATTGGCAAAGCCAATAGCCGCTCAGGGGGAGGCGGTAGATTATCGTTTCAAATGCATAAAAATGAAGAAGGACCGCATCAATCCGGTGTATGATGATTTTGCGTAACTACACATACGGAGGTTTGATGCGATCATTTGCTCATTTTACGTTAAACGAAAGGG
>JAZRWH010000134.1:0-36253 GCA_045599585.1 Myxococcota bacterium | reverse complement strand
TGTAGCACTTCCCTTTCGTTTAACGTAAAATGAGCAAATGATCGCATCAAACCTCCGTATGTGTAGTTACGCAAAATCATCATACACCGGATTGATGCGGTCCTTCTTCATTTTTATGCATTTGAAACGATAATCTACCGAGTCCCCCTGAGCGTCTATCTTCTTTGCCGAACAAAAGTTTATTTGGGGATGGAGTTACGCTGCATGAGGCTTGCGATATAGGACTAGGTATTCGGGGACTTAAAATGTTCGGCAAAGTCGATACGCCGCTACCCCCTCTTGGTTAGAACCTAAAACGGAGTGCGTTTGTTTGCAATCTGTAATGAATGTTATTGTTTAATGGAGTGTGATATTTGTTTAAAATTCTATAAAGGGCGCATCGTATTGAAGCCGTTGTTATCGTGGAGCCTTCAACCGTGTCGGGGTAAAGGATGGTGTTGAGCGTGTGGAAGAGGTTATCGGGGGGCTGAAAAGATGTGCCGGGGAGGCGTATTGAGGCTGCGTAGCGGCCGAGAAGCCGACCCAACAAAAGGAAAAAAGACGATCATGGCTAGGCGGTTTGCAATTGTAAGCAGAGTACGTTTTCAGTATAATGATAGAGGAGTTTTTGTGTCTATACCCGGATTCGGAGGAAAGAATGCGTCAGATAAGGAAGTTTGCTGGGCTAGTATTGAGCCTTGGGTTGCTTTTAGGCATGGAAGGCACTGCTATGGCGCAGAGCCATTATTCGACGAAGCAGGCCCAAGAGAGCTATGATGCCGGCATCAAGTATGAGCAGCAGGCGGAACAAATTGGTGACAAAAAGTACCTGGAACGAGCTCTGACGTCGTATCGCGAGGCCGTTGAAGCAGAACCGAACATGGCAAATGCGTATGTTCGTCTTGGGTATGTATATTACGCGTTAGGTCGCAGCAGTGAAGCGATAGATCTGCTTCGAAATGCGCTTCAGAAACACCCAGAAAACGTAGAATTAAAGCATTATCTTGGGTTAAATCTGTTCAATACGGGTGAGGTGACTGAGGCTGAAGCACTGCTAAAAGAGGTTGTGGAAGAGAGGCAGAATCTTCCGGAGGCTTATTTTGTTTTAGGCAAGATTCAGCTTGATCGAGGCCAGTTGGAGTCAGCCCAGGTTAATTTTGGCAAGTACGCGGATTTGATGCCGAACGACGTTCAGGCGTACCGAGCTCTGAGTCAGGCGTATATTCAGGCCAAGAATGTCGACGGAGCGGAGCTTTCGCTTGCGAAGATTCTAGAGATGGAACCGAACGATGTTATTGCGACCATTAATATGGGGCACGTTCATTTTGAACACGGCAACATCGAAGAGGCTGTGCGCTATTACGAAAAAGCGTATGCGATGGACAACCGTCACAATGAGTTGCTTTACACGATCGCGAGTGCCTATTATTTGAGTGGCAAGTATGAAGAGGCGATCAAGCGATTCAAAAAAGTTTTGGACGAAGATCCGACGCACATGAGTGCGGAATATTTTATAGCCGACTGTGAATTGAAGCTAGGCAATTTGGATAAGGCAGAAAAATTATTCAAAGAGCTAGAATCAAAGATGCCGGATTATCGTTATATCAGGTTAAAACTTGATTATATTGAGATTCAGCGTGGCAACAAAAAGGTCATGAAGAATGTCAGAGAAGAGGTTGAAGAGAGCAACAACCCCGACGACATTCATTTTGGAGCGGTCATGCTTCGTCAGTCGGGTGATGTTGACAGTTCATTGGCGCTGCATCGTCGGTTGTCGGATTCGAATCCGGACAAAACGCAATTTTCGATCTATTTGGCGCGCGATTATCTTGAGACGCACAATTATGCGCAGGCAGCAGAAGTCCTTCAAAATATAATAGATAATGATCTGAACAACAACGTCGCATGGAGCATGATGAGTTTGACGCTGTTGTATCAGGGGGCTGATGCGATGATGATGGGTGACTTTGATCAGGCACGCATGTTATTCGAGCAGGCTTTGGCGATGGAAGTTCATGTGACGCAGGCTCAGTGCAGTCTAGCGCAGCTGGCTTTTTTGGAAGGCGACATGGATACTGCCTATTCGGCGTATATGGCGGCAGAGCAGATTTCAAGCGACGATCCGAATGTCATTAAACTTGCCGCTCAGTTCGATATTGTAGACGGCGCATATGATTATGCTGTCAAGCGTTTAACGGAACTCAATGCGACGCAGTCCTCGAGAGCCATGGGTGGAAGTGGCTGGTACCTGCTTGCGGTTGCCCAGTCGAACATGGGCAACTGGATTGAAGCTGAAAAATCGCTTGCGGAAGCAGAAAAGTTCGGCGTAGTCGATTCGCCGGCCAGTGCAGCAGTCGCCCTCGAACGCGCCATGTCGGCTTTTAGAGAGAATGATTTTGACACGTTCACGCGTCAGCTTGACAGAGTCGATCAATCCAAGGATGGTCTGGATGGCGTTGATAAGATCCGTTTTGACTATTTGACAGCGGTGAATCATATTCGCAACAAGCGTTTTTCACAGGCCAAGTCAGCGCTTGAAACCGTACGCAGTGAGTTTGATAGTTTAAACAGTTCGGCCAAAGCGACGATTGTCAACAATGGCGTGTTGGATATTTCAGTTGAGTTAGCGTACGTCTATTATGAAACGGGCAATCTTGATGCTTCGCTCAACATTATTGATAAGCATAAGAATAACCCAGCGTTTAACGCGATAGAGATGGCTGTCAGACGAAAACTCGGTTTTCAAGCGCTTCGCAGCAAAAAGTACGACAAAGCAGTTGAGAACTACAATCGTTTGGATTCGCTCGGAGCGAAGAGTAATTCAGATCAATTCAACCTCGTTGTTGCGCGTTTGATGTCAGACAAACTCAATGATGCTAACGCGACACTAGCTAAATTTGCCAGCGATGATAATCCGGAAGGTGTATTGAACTACGCGATTTATCTGGATAAGAGCGGAAATGCATCATTAGCCACGCGTTATTATGAGAAGTACGTCGGTATGAGCCACGCTCGTAAAGCAGAAGAAGTCCGTAAGATGCTCGCTACGAAACAACGCGTTTGGGGCAGCCAGACCAATAATTAATCCAGGAGGACAAAATAGATGAAACGCAATCTTACCGCGCTTTTGACAAGTTGTGCGTTGCTGGCTCCCGCAGCAGTTTTTGCACAGACGCATACTGTTGCCATTTTTGCTCCTAGCCTTGATTTTAAGGATGGTGCGGCGCGCAACGCCTTCGTAACCAAAATCGCGAAATCATTGAGCGACAAAACGGGTATGCAGTGGACGGGCAGTGCTTTTGCGCGTGCATCTGACTTTGAAGCAGCGCGTTCGACTGTGGATCTTGCGATTCTCGATACGGATTATTTTTCGTCGAAATCGGGTTCGCTTAAGCCGGTCGCCATGCTGTCGTCGAACGGCGCCACGACGCGTCGATTGAAAGTCATCGCCAAACGTGGATCGAGCGACAAATTGTTCAATTATCGTGGCAAACGTTTGACGCTCGTCTCATCTTCTCCCCTGGTTAAATCGTTTTTTACAGCAAATGTTTTAGGCAGTGAGGTGAGTGCGGACAGCTATTTTAGTAGCATTGAAGAGGTGCGAGATGTTCGTTCTGCGATCAATGCCGTTGAGCTTGGTAAGGCTGATCTTACGATGATCTACGACGGCTATGATAGTGGTTTTACGACGGTGTATACGTCTCCAGCCGTTGCGCTTCCTGTCATTGCAATGAATGTGTCGAATCTTTCGACTGCCGAAGCAGAGAGTGTAAAGAATGCAGTTCTCAGTATTAGCTTAAGCGCATCGCTCGTTAATGGCGTTTCTAGTTACAGTGCAGCAGACGCCTCAACGTTTAAGCGACTTGCCTCAGAAAAGAAAGCGAGTACGCTTGATTATCAGTTGATGGAACCCGAACAGGCTCAGATTCCGATCCGAACTGCGACGCTCAAAGATAGGAAGAACGGGGTGTTTTTGAATCCTTTTCAGGTGACATATGTTCCCACGCTTGAAGAGTTGGATATCGTTCTTGATCGTAGTTTGTAAAAAGGAGAGTGGGTGATCTATGATGAAAGTTGTTCCGACGCTTCTTGGGGATACTGCTACGATATTGCTGTTGGTGTCTGATCCCAAAGAACAGCAGTTATTGACCAAAGTACTATCTGCAACGGGATGTCGTCTTCAGGTCGTAAGTTCCATTATGGAAGCCGAACAGACGATCATGCAGTCTAACGTTGATCTTCTGGTGGCTGATTACGATCAAGAATCTCAAGTTTTTGATGCGGCAGGCCTGGCAGCGTTTGATGATTTTTTAGCTCGTTTTTCGCAGCAGCGAGCATCGCACTGGGTAAACGGCAGAACGAAAATTCTTTTGCTCGCTGAGCGTCGCAACAATGAAGAGATGCGTAAGATTTTCAGTCTTTCGTTTGTCAGTAATATTGTTGCCAAGAGCCATGATTTTGACCCTGATGAATTGATCATAACCGTTGGCAAGATAGTTCGGAACGATATTTTTGGTGCAGAAAAGTACCTTTGCTACGGCTCAATGCCTATAGCCTATGAAGTTTCCTCAAGTTCACAAAAAGAGCTTTTGCTCCAAGCATTAACGGATTACGCCGTCGGTCTTGGAGTCAACAAACGCATTGTGAGTGCAGCTTGTGGTGTGGCGGATGAACTCATCATGAATGCCATCTATAATGCACCGATCTATCCTAATGGTGTTCGTCCGTATGCAAGACGTATGCGTACAATTCCAGTTGAGCTTCAACCGAATGAGACCTGCTTTTTCTCGTTTGCAAGTGATGGTCGTCAGCTTGTGATCTCTGTAAGAGATCGTTTTGGTTCACTTACGCCCGAAAAGATTCGCTCGTATATGTCGCGTTGTTTTGGGATGGGTGACAATCAGATTGAACAAAAGCAAGGTGGTGCAGGTATGGGGTTTTACTTTATTATGCAAAGCCTTAATAAGTTGATTGTTAACATCAGTCCGGGGCGCGGTACGGAATTCATCGGTATTCTGAATATTACTGGTAGTTATCGAGATTACGTTGAGCGATACAAATCATTCCATATTTTTGTGGGATAGTATTTATGCGCATTCTTCATTCATTATTGGGCGGATGGGCAGGCTTGTTTCTTTGCTTGTCAGCGTACGCAGAGCCTTCGCTACCTGGTTCTATAGATTCTTCCAGTATAGAAGAATCTGAAACACTTTCGGCAGACGTATATACTGAGCTTTCGGCTGATTGCCTAGATTGTGAAGTGCCACTCGTTGCTGGTGATGAGATGGCATCTGATCAGGATTTGAAAGACGAAGTTCAGCTGTCAGAGGATGAAATATCGGGCTTAGCAGCGATTGATTCTGAAGCGTTTTCGGAGGATGCCTATCTCGACGAGAATGGAGAAGTATCAGATATTATTGAAATATCTAGCACTAAGCCAGAACTTGCATTACCAGACCCTTTATATACGATAGAGTCTCTCAGTATTTCTGGAAACTCAATGACGTCAGATTCTCGTATTTGGAGTATCATGGGCGTCAGTGAAGGGGATCGTTTACAGCTGCGTGAATTGGAAGAGGCCAAAATTCGTCTTTTGACTGGCGGCAATTTTGAATCAGTTCAAATGGATCTTCTTCCAGGATCTGATCGATTTAAGCTTAAAGTCGTTGTTCGAGTTTTGGAGCGCCTGCACTTGCAGATCAATGACCTCTATGTTGGAGCGAGTGAACAATCCAACTTTTGGCTTGGACTCAATGTTTCGTACCTGAATCTCTTGGGAACGGGGCATCGACTGAGTATGGCGTTTGTTGGCACGCAGCAGGATGAATATGCTTGGGCTTTAAATTATACGATTCCTAAGCTCGGCAATACGCCCGTTTTTTTGGCGTTTTCTCTGCGTTCTAATGTTGATTATGAAGATGTATTTGTTCGTCCTGGGGTTCTGAATGATTCTACGGATTGGATTACCAGCAATGATAAACTGTTGATCCAAAGACATGGTTTCAGCGTAATTACGGGAATCCATCCAATCGATAAATTGTCGGTTATCTTAGGGGTTCAAACGAATTTCATCGATCGTAATGATGACAGAGTTCAAGATATAAAACGTCCTGCAATTGATGATTTTCTTCATCCTGGCAAATCCGTTAGTACGACAGTATTCGCGAGCGTAGCCTATGATTCGCGTGATAGATTTCGTATGACGAGCAAGGGACACCAGGTTGGATTGAATATCACCGGTACTGGCAAAAGTGCAGCTTCGGATTATAAGTTCCTTAGGTTAATGCTTTTTCATCAGAGCAACTTTGAACTTGTGCCTGAACATCTTTTAAGGATCTACACAAGTGCAGGCGCTGTATTTGGTGAAGCTCCTTATTACGAAAAATTCCTGTTTAACGACTTTTATCTTTTTACGCCAAACAGGATCTTGGGATTGAATCCCTCGAGTGCAGCCCCTTACGATTTGTTCAAAACAGGGGCTGCTGATTTGAGTTATGAGGATTTCGTAGCATCTCTAACACTTGAATACGCATGGATGCGCGAATTAAATGCTGCAAATATCAGACGTTTTGAAGTCTATGCACGTGTGAATGCGTCTTATGCAGATTCTTTGCACCCGATGACGCTTGCTATTGGTACAAATCCCGGAGACAAAAAGCGCGGTGCTTTTCCATGCGATGGAAGTCTTGATGTCGGTGTCAATTTTGATACCTCGTTTGGCTTCTTTAAAGTGTCCCTGGGATACATCCTTAATTTAATCCCGAGGTAGTCGTATGAGCCGTTTTTTGAAAAAATGTGCTTTAATCTCGGGATTGTTCCTAGGTTTGTCTCATCAAGCCTTTGCCGAGGATAGCATTTCGTGCGTAGAGCAAAATAAGTCATTGGTTTGTTCTGTCGTGCTCGACTCATTTATGGAAAGTGCTGCGACACTTATGACGAATGGTTGGGAAAATCAAATAGATATTCTGTTTGAATTTAATGATGTTAACGGCATAGTGTTAAAAACAAGCTCACTTCATGCTTCCCAGCGCTGTTACATCGATCCCTTTGAATCGCCTTGTCTCGTATTGTGGCGTGGTGCAAAGACTTGGAAAACTTATAGAGATGATAAAAGTTTTTTGAGGTCGTTTGCGAATTTGAAGGTCCATGCAATGAAATTCTCTGTATTGGAACCTGATAATTATTATGTGCGCATGACAATCACCGTTAAAGCAGGTTCTGAGCGCGAATATGATTCTGTAAAAAAAATCTTTAAACAAACAGGAAATGATCTTCGTTTGGGGGATTCCTCACTCGTGGGATCGTTTATCAGTGCTTATACGCCCGCAATGTCAAGTTCGCGTTTGTATATTAAGACACTCGAAACGCCACAGTTTTATATAGATCTTGATTTTCAAAACAGCGCACCGGTTTTGCCTGAGATAAATAACAATAACTCCGAGTTGAATCATACAACACAGACTACTTCTTCTCCCCAAAAAGAAGATTAGAAGAAGAATGGTTGATGGATGAGACTTCTTAGTGTTGTAGTTTGAAATTGAATTATAAAATAATTGTAATTTTCTAGACGGCGTTTAGGCTGCAGGTCGGGCCCAAGAATTGGGCCCCGCCCCCGCCTCCACCACCGCCGGTTTTGGGCAGATCTTCCGCCGGTAGACACACGCCTCCACCGACTTCTGAGCTGCGTTTTTTTGAAACTTTTAGTCTCAAAAAAACTGTGTAGAAACCGAAAAACTCCACAATTATTGGGCCTCCGAGCGAGTCCGGTGGCTCAATCGTTGGGGTATTAGACTAAAAGTAAAAATAGTACTCGTCAGTATATTTTGCTTTTAGCGGCGTGTTTTTGTTTTGGGGGACTACGTGTTTGAAGATAGAGTAAATTTAAATTGTTCATTTGTGTTTACCAAAATATAACTGTAATGAGAAAGTCACCCTGATTTTCTCATTACAGTTATGCCTTCGTAAATCGATTCGTGACGCTTAAAATGGCTTTTTTTTATTCGATGATTCGAACCCTATCTCGTTGCCTGGATACGCGTCGTTTGTTAATGAATGCGTTAGTACCTCGTTATTTTGCAAAAAAGACGCGCGTAGTTTAAACATACTTATTTGAATATGGGCTAAAGGCGATCTAAAGCCCAACGCGAGTGTAAGCTGACTTTGATACTTTAATAAGGCTCAGAGGATACTCGCTTTGAACGACAAATAACAAGGATGTTAATATGAAAAGCTGTTGGACGTGGGTCATTGCGGCCATGATGTTGTCGGGATGTCAGACGCAAGAAAATGGCGTGATTACAGAAGCTCCAGTTGCTCCTAAAGCGATCGAGCAATTGACCGAGGCAGAGCCTGTTGTTGTTCCTCAGGTGAACAAAAAGCGCGAACGCATTGAGGCTTTTATCGAAAAAAATGCAGACAGCTTTGTCGTTTATGCTATGCGTAATGTTGAGCCCCAAGAGCTTAACACAAAAATCCGTGAACTTGTTGAGCAGCCGAAAGCATCTAAAGGTTTAAAGTCTGCGGATTATGGCGATTTGACACTTCCTGCATTAACGCATGCTGAGCAGATCAAGCGAGTGTATGAAGCGCGCGGCTATGCTCCCATTTTTATGCAGGGTGGTCGTTTGTCAGATCGTACGTCGATCGTCGTCGAAACGTTCAAAAATTTGGATGAGCGCGGGGTAACGCCCAAAATGCTTAATCCTACAGCGTTTTTGGCGGCTGTAGATGCTTTGGGGGATGACAACCAGCCTACAACCTCTGGGCCTTTTACGTTTAACGCAGACGAACGCGCCATCTTGGCCGATGCTATTGAAACGCGTGGCATTGATATTACAAATTCTGCAGAGATTAAACGTTTGATCGATGAATGCATTTCAAATGAAGACTCACTCATTCCGCGCCTGCGCAGTGCTGTTAACGATCAGATGAAAGGTAGTGTAGACGACGTCAAATGGGCTGCTTTAGCCGATGTTCTGCTAGCCGATCATGTGATGAATTATGCGCGTATTGTGAAGTTTAATAACAAAACACATTTAACAGACGCAGAAAAATCGACGCTTAGCAAGACACCTTCCAAAAAAGAATACGAGGCGATTGCAATTGCTCGCATGATGAATTGGTTTGCGACTGTTGAAAATGAGAGTTCCAAAGAAGCATTCGAAGCACAATGGAATGGGCTCTATCCGCATCACGATCAGTACGAAAGGCTGATTGAGGCCTATCGACGCTATAAATCGCTTCCCGATTGGACTACGGTCAAGACGGGTACACTGACGCCTAAAAAAGCGTCTCCTGCCGTTCCGTTACTCAAAATTCGATTGGCGGAAGAGGGGTATTACAAAGGTGATGTGAGCGAAGAAGCTCAAAAGAGTGAAGCCTTTAGTGTTTATGATAATGACATTCGTGCTGCCGTTCGCCTATATCATACGACGCATCAAATCGATTACGACGACGACAAAAGCATCAATAAATCGTTCTGGACGAGTTTAAATACGACGCGTGAAGAGCGTATCATTCAGATTCAAGAAAATATCCGCCGTTGGTATGGCTCGTATCTTGTACCATCAGATTATTTTATCTACGTGAACGTTCCTGACTTCCACGGAGAGGTTTGGAAAGATGGAAAGATGATCCATCGTTTCCCGGTTGTCGCCGGTTCTGCGCGCCGTTCGTGTGATCCTCAGACTAAGCAGTGGTATTATATTAATGCGACCCCACTTATGCACGCTCGCATGGCTTATCTTGAATATAATCCTTATTGGGTCGTGCCCAATCGCATCGAGCAGGAGGATTATATTGAGAAGATCAATGCTGATCCCACGTGGCTTGAAACACATGGTTTTGAATATTACACCGAAAACGGTCGCACTGTTTTAAGACAACTCCCTGCGGAAAATAACGCACTTGGTCGTGTAAAATTCATCTTTCCTAATGAGCATTCGACGTTTTTACATGATAGCCCCCAAAAGCGCTTTTTTAAATACTCTATCAGAGCTTTTTCTCATGGTTGTATGCGTGTCTGGGAGCCCCTCAAACTTGCTGAAATCCTCTTGAAAAATGATGGCCAATGGCACGATGGCATTACCGATGAGATCGAAGATTTTCAAACCAGACACATTAATTTCAAGAAAAAATTTGATGTTTTTATAGACTACTTTACCGTTCGCGTAGATGATAATGGCCTAGTGCACTTCCTCGCTGATCCGTATCACTACGTTAAGGATGCGCTGAATCCGCCAACCGAAAAACAGTTGCAGTGTAAGCCGGCTGAAAGAAAATACATTCAACGCACAAGCCTTCAGAAGGGCGGGGGAGATGATGTCGGTAGCGATGATTCAACGGGCGTTGATTAAGGTCAATCTCGGGTGAGATATTAGAAGGGGGAAGTCTCCCCCTGAGCGGCTATTTGCAAGCAAATACGCCGCTACCCCTTCTAGCCTGCGGCGCCTACACAACGCGTAACAACCTTAACTTTCATGAGGCTTGATTATGGATAATAGAGCAAATCTTCCAACACAGCAGGTTGAATTGAAACATGGACGTTTGGCTTGTTTAGCGATTAGTATTGCTGTCATTGTATTAAACTGGGAACCCACCTACATAGGTAGGCTCATTCTCAGACCCATGACTTATGTTTATACCTTCGTTCACGAAATGGGACACGGTGTAGCAGCAATCTTGATGGGAGGACAGTTTCATAAATTTGAAATGTGGCTGGACGGATCTGGTGTGGCGACGAGTAGTCATAGTATGTCTGCTTTTGTTCGTGCTTTTGTGTCTTTTGGTGGTCTCATCGCTCCCGCAATTTGGGCTGCCGTTTGCCTTATTTTGGGCCGTTCACCCAAATGGTCGCGCTACGGCTTTTACGCTTTTACTGCGCTCATGGTGCCAGCCATGGTGCTCGTCATCCTTGGTATGAGTCCTTTCGGCATCGTCTTCGTTGCTTTGGCTGGATTCGCTTGTTTCTCCATTTCGAAATTTGCTGTCGTCAAAGATTCATCGGGTAAGGTGGTTCAAGAAAGAACATATCCTCAGTATATAATGTTGTTCTTGGCGATTACGCTTTGTACGAATGTCTTTACGCGCGGAGATTATTTGTTTACGCCTATCGCAAATACTGGCATGGGTATAGCTCCGAGTGATGTGGGAAACATTGCTGATGCCCTTTGGCTGCCGTACTGGTTTTGGGGTGGATTGATCGCTTTGATTTCTATTGCTGTTTTAGTCGGCGGAATATGGCTATTTTTTAAACCAGCCAATTCCGTAGCGCCAAAAGCGGTTGAGGGCAAATAGCGGTGCTGGTTGTTTTTGGCATATTCTTGTTGGGTGTATTGGTATTCGTCATCCAGATCGCTCAGCATGTCAAGGTCATTCAAGCTGGAAGAGTGTCTCATCGCTGTGACGCGGTGGGACAGCGCTTGCGTTGGACGATCAAACAAACTTTAGGTCAGCGCCGCATAATGGAACGGCCGTGGGGTATTGTTCACATCGTTTTGATGTGGGCTTTTTTTGTTTTTTTGACCTCTGGCCTCGAAATGCTTATAGCATGCTTGTTCCCTGATTTTACGTGGGCAAGTCTTTTGGGCGAAAACGTTCATGGCGCCATGTGTCTCGTTCAGACTTGGTTTGCTTGGGCGGCTTTGTTGGCTGTTGGTTTTGCTTCGGGAAGACGGATTTTTTGTCGCAAAACGACGCATACAACGTTTGATGCAATTTTTATCTTAGCTGATATCGCCGTACTCATGACTGCTCATATCGTGTGTATGAGCGCATTGATAGCACTTGGCAAAACGACCGAATGGGCCAGTGTTTGGATGCCGCTTGAGAAGTGGTTTGCGAGCGGTCTTAAGTCAAATGCGGAAGGTTTGTATCAGGTTTTTTCGGCAATCCATCTTGTGATGATGGCAGTTTTTTTGTGCTGGATTCCTAGGAGCAAACATCTACACATTGTTTTTGCCTGGCCGGACGTCTTCATGGCATTCGAACGTTGGTTTGAAGAAGGGCGACCCTCTTATAGTCCTGAAAAAGTCGATTTCGAAGCTTATGAACAGGCTTGCGAACAAGCTGAGACCGAAGGTTTAGAAGAATTGCCGACGATCGGATTGAGAGCCTTTGCGGATACGACGCAAAAGATGCGGTTAGAGGCTTTTAGCTGTACGAAGTGTATGCGTTGTACCAACGTGTGCCCAATGGTTCAGACCGGGCTGGACGAAAAAGGGCCAATGGAAGCGTTGTCGCAACTTCGTACGATGTGTCACAAGGGCAGTAAGAATGAGGCGCTCATACCTGCGTTAATGACGCAAAAGGCACTTTGGAGCTGTACACAGTGCGGGGCGTGCGATCGCGCTTGTCCTTTGGCTCACGAACACGTGTTGCGCATTATGGCCATGCGCCAAAATGCGGTGGCTCAACAAGAGGGGGTGCCTCAAAAACTCGACAAGTGTTTTGAAAATATTGAACGTAACGGCAATCCGTGGGGATATCCAAAGCGAGCTCGGTTAAAGTTGACGGCTGTTGAGGCGATGAAGGATGTAGGGGAAACTTCAAAACCGTCTCCTGAAAAGGTCGTTTTGTTTGCGGGGTGCATGGCTTCGTATGACAAGCGTGCAGCTAAGACGTTGCAGGCTGTTGCATTGTGGCTCAATAAGTGCGGTTTTGAAGTAGAAATTCTTAATCAAGAAACTTGCTGCGGCGAGCCACTTCGAAGATCGGGCAACGAGTTTGGTTTTGAGGCTCAGGCGCGGCAGAATATTGAGGCGCTTAATGCAGCCAAGGCGGACTATGTGCTTACAATCTGTCCGCATTGTGCCTTTACGCTGTCGGATAGTTATCGCAGCTTTGGCTACGAGGGACGGGCAATGCACATCGTTGAGTTTTGGCATAAACTCTATGATGCAAAACGCCTCGACGTTGAACAAGGAGACCGTGGAACGGCTGCGCTACACGTTCCGTGTTATCTTTCTAAATATGCGGATGAAGCAGGGTTCATTGAACGGTTATTAAAAAAAGCGGGATACGAAGTCAGGCAGACGGAATGTGCCGAAAGAGCGTCGTGTTGTGGTGCTGGTGGGGCGAGGTTTTTCTTTACGGATGATCGAAAGATCACGCAGCGTCGTATCGAGGCTTTGGATGCACTTGGCGCACAGAAATTGGCTGTACTTTGTCCTTTTTGCGAACAGATGCTGGGTGATGCTTTGCAAAATTCGAGTGTGCGCTCTTTAACTACATCCTTCAATGTGATAGACGAGCTAACCGGGTGCGTGTATCTTTTGCCAAAGGCGCGTTAGATCTAAAAGACTTTGTTCGAAGGGAAGAACTTGTGCTGGCTGGGGTAACGTGTTTTCAAAATAACAACGAATGATCGTCAAACAGAGTTGGGCGACAGCAGAGGGGGTAGCGGCGTATTTGCTTGCAAATAGCCGCTCAGGGGGAGACTTCCCCCCTTCAAAAAAAAGTGAAGTCAAAGAATTTATAATTTACATAAAAGAAAGAAGAAAGAAATGTCAGATAAAGCTATTACTGGAGAGCATCCTCAAGACGAGGCATTAACCAACGCTGAGCCAAAACAGGAACAGGCGCCTAAAAAACATTCTAATTTGTTTACCCGAGTCGTTACGGTCATCGTTGGTTTACCGATCGTGTTGGGTATTATTATTTTTGGCAATCATTGGGTCTTTGCTGCGACGATGTTGGTTGCCGGCTTTATTGGGGCGCTAGAGTATATGCGCATCACAAATCACGAAGAGGCGTTGTCGACGCGCGTTGTGAGCTCTGTGATCGCGATGATTATGCCGGTGACAGCGTATTTTTTTGTCGGCAAGCACGCGCCTTATGCGGGGGATTATTCGTTCTTTGCCCTGGGGATCGCAGGCGCGATGAGCGTTTGGGCGACGTTTTTATTCAACTGCTTCAGACCTCGAGAGATCCCCAAAGCCAGTTCAGTTATTAACGGCACGATGGGTTGTGTGCTTTATGTGGGGCTTTTGTTCCTATTTTTGGCGCTGCTCAAACGTGATTTTACAGACGGCAATGCGTGGATCTTTACGCTCATGGCTATGACTTGGGGCTCTGATACGGGTGCCTATTTTGTCGGCCGCAAATTTGGCAAACACAAACTCGCGCCGATCCTCAGCCCGAAAAAATCGATTGAAGGCGCTGTTGGCGGTTTCGTTACGGCACTGATCGCAGCTATTGCAGCGCGCTTTATTGCTTTCCCCGATATTGCTATCTGGCAAATCGTCGTTTTAGCGGTCGTGGCTAACTTTTTGGCTCAAATGGGCGACCTTTCGGAGTCGTTGCTCAAGCGCTCCTGCGGGATTAAAGATTCCGGCAATATCATTCCTGGCCACGGCGGCATACTCGACCGCGTCGACGCGCTCATCTTCTCGGCTCCCTGGGTCTATGGTTTTGCCTGGCTCATCACGAATGGCTAGAAATCTCTGATACCTTTATATTTTGGGAGGGGGAAGTCTCCCCCTGAGCGGCTATTTGCAGGCAAATACGCCGCTACCCTCTCTGGCCTGCGGCACAGAAACATCGTTCTTCAGAGTATCCCTAATAGTTGATCCTATGGCTCTTGTTTATATCATCATCCTCATCTCCGTTCTCGTCTTTGTACACGAGTTTGGGCATTATTTAGCAGCGCGCATTTTTCGCGTTAAAGTCGTTAGCTTTTCAATCGGTTTTGGTCCTAAACTTTTCGGCTTTAATAAGTGGGATACAAATTGGGAAGTGCGCTTACTGCCTTTGGGCGGCTATGTCCAGATGTACGGGACTGAGTTTGAAGAGGTCACGGACGAAGAAGATCCTGACTTCAAAAATGCTTATAATAACAAGCCCATTTGGCAAAAAATAATTATTAACCTCGCTGGCCCTGTTTTCAACCTGATCCTGCCAATCCCGCTTTTGTTCTTTGCTTACACAAGCTTGGTGACGACTGATTATCCGTCAACGGTTGGACAAATCGTCGATGATTCGGCAGCCATAGGCATTCTTGAACCCGGTGACCGCATCGTTCAGATCGATAATACACCCATTCGCTACTGGACGCAGGTGCATGACATCGTTGCTGCTAATCCCGAAAAAGAACTCGAATTTGTCATCGAACGTGCCGGTAAAACAGAACATGTCGTGATTACGACAAAACGTGTTGAATTACGCGATGCTTACGATGTCATGACAGATTCTGTCGGTCGAATCGGCGTAACAGCAGACCAAAATCTCGCAATCGTCGGCATTACAGAGCCTACGTCGCCAGCAGTCTCTGCTGGACTTAAAAACTTCGACGAAATTACAGCTGTCAACGGTAAGCCTGTTCGGACGTATATTGAGCTCGAAAAGGCACTCAGAGAGGCAGATCGCGGAGCGATCAAACTGGATATCCTTCGTCCGATCGAACTTGACGTTGAATACGGCGGCGTCAATATGCTCACGCCGCAGCAAATTACCATCGACACCGAACTTAGATCGGCTGAAGCTCTGGGCTTAGCTTCAGCTTCGAACTTTATTACGCAAGTCGATCCAGGGTCGCCCGCAGACGAAGCAGGCCTTAAAGCAGGCGATCAGATTCTTTCTTGCAATGGTACCCCCGTGAGCCTTTTCCGTTCTACGCTCGATAATATGGCTCAAAATTGGGAAAATGTGCATACGCTTCGCGTAAAACGAGATGGTGTTGAGTTCGATGCAAAAATTCAACTTCAGCGTCTCATGATCACAGGTGAGTTCCAAGAAGAAATGCCGATTATTTACGCGGGTATGTATAGCAAAATTCCCACGCAGATGCCGGATAGAATCGAAAAGCCTTTTGGAGATCGCGTTTCGTTTGCAGCAAAGCAGTCCATTTCGACAACAGCTGAAGCGTCTACCATGCTCGTCGTTTACATCGCACGCATGTTTCAGGGTAGGGTATCGACCAAGTCGTTGGGTGGTCCGATCCTCATTGGACATATGGCTCAAAAGGCCGGTGAAGAAGGGATCGAGGCTTTTCTTCAGATGATGGCTATGATCTCCATCAATTTGGGTATCATCAATCTCGTTCCAATTCCGCTTTTGGACGGCGGAAAAGTCTTTATTCTGCTCATCGAAGCGATTAAGCACGGTCCCATTTCGATGCGTACGCGTCAGATCATTGCCTATATTGGTCTTGCGATGGTTGCACTTCTTATGCTGCTCGCTTTTAAAAATGACATCGAACGTATGTGGAACCTCTTTTTCGGTTAGTAGAACAATGGCTGCTTAGGTTCACTTGGACCAAACCAGCGCCAAAAAACAACAATCCATGTGCACGCAATACAATGCGGCATCGAAATAGATTAGATGAATTGAAGGAACATTTTTATGGCAAAAACTCCTACAGCAGAGGATCTGACGCTCGCGCTTGACACAGCGTCTCCGATTCAATCGCTCGCTTTGACTCGCGGGCACGATATCCTTTTTGAATCTACTTCTCGCTCTGTTTCAAAAGATGGTCCAGGCTTGCTTACGCTCGTCGACACAGCCCTTCGTTATTGTCATGTTACGATTAAAGACGTCGATCGTCTCGTCGTTTCGCGCGGTCCAGGCGCGTTTACGGGGCTTCGCGTCTCGATGGCAATGCTAAAATCGTTTGCTATGACGCTCGATATTCCGTTGTACGCAGGATCTTCGCTCGAAGCTGTTGCGCGTACAGCACATCCTTTTGATGGCATCGTCGCGTCTTGTCTTGATGCGCGACGTGGCGAAATCTATGCGGCATTTTATAAGCAAACTGAGATGGGACTCGAATCTCTTAGCGAAGAGCTATTGTTTACGCCTGCGGCGCTCGTTGAATACATCAATCAGCATTTCGCTGATCAAAATGTGCTCTGTATTGGACCAGCTTTTCCGACTTATCGTACTAAACTTAAAGGCGCAAATGCCAAACTCTGCTTTACGGCTATGCCCGTTTATCCGCGTGCCGCTGCACTTGCTTGGAGTGCTCTTGAAACCTTTCCCGACACTTTGCCCGATATCCCCATCGAATCGCTTGAACCAAAATATATTCGACTCGATGACTTTGTGCTCCCACAGCCGTTCGACTTTTCTCAGCCGCAGTTCAGACATCAGGCTTAAATCCTATGCTTAAACAACGTCAGCTCAAATCTTGTTTGACGCAGACGTTTTCCTTATTAAATTAATTAAAGTATGAAAGACGCAGTAAAAAAGGCAATCGCCGTTCTCCTCATTGTCATATTTGCCGTTGTTTTCGATCAGGTTACGAAAATTTGGGCCGAAAACAACTTTGCCTCTGTATATTTCCCTGATCACCAGATCGAAGTGACGGTCGAGCCCGAAATGGACGGTCTTAATATCGACCAGTTCGTTACGAAAAAATACGGTGATTCGCTTGATGAAGAAGCGGCTTTTCGCGTCAAAGCTCATGCAACGCGCAACAACCAACATTTAACTGGAAATGATGTGCTCAAATCAGGCGAAACGATTTCGTTCGCGCATATGTCCAGAACCGTTAATCCGTATTGGAATTATATCTATGCACGTAATCCTGGTGCAGCGTTTAGCTTTATGGCTACACAAAGCGAAACGGTGCGTATGATCTTTTTTGGTATTACGGGATTGGTCGCTCTGTTTGCTTTATCAGCGTTTATCTATATGACAGAGTGGAAAAAGAAAAAGTTCCTCATCGTTACGTTGGCGTGTATTCTCGGTGGCGCTTTGGGTAACATCATTGACCGAATTCGACTCACATACGTCATCGACTTTATTTCGTGGCACGTTGGTGAAGCGACTTGGCCGACATTCAATATTGCGGACGTTTTCGTAACGGGAGGTATTGCGTTGTTAGTGATCGATCTGATTGTTCACCACGACGACTATAACGATAAAAAATCGGATGATGCTGAAGAATCGAATGAAGAATTAGCTTTAAAAGCCGACTCCTCCACCGAAGGCAAAACATCTGCGTCGAGCGAAGAAACGGAGCCGCCCAAAAATGAAACAGAAAAGGCTGACATAGACTCTGCCGTTGCTCAAGACGCTGAGCTCGCTCCTAAAGAAGCTCAGAGCACCGAAGCGAAAACGGAATCTGCGGTTGCAGATGCGTCGCCGAAAACAGATCTTGCTTCAGAGCAAGTCACTGCTTAAAAATTGTCACCGATTGTTATAAAGAAGGCCGGGAACTTAGATTTCCGGCTTTTTTTGTGCAAAGATGCTTGGGGAATGGGCAGATTATGTACCCGATTTTATTTGGTGAGGGCGTATGGGCATTGCCGTCGTACTTTACGATGGTCATGCTCGGTTTTTTTGTGAATTCACTGTTACTTCGCAGTGAAGCCAAGCGCATTGGATGGGATCCTGTGCGTGCGATTGACTTAATGCTCGTCTTGGTGGCCGCTTCGATCATTGGCGCGCGTATTGCGCACGTTCTTTTTGACGGTTTTTTGACGGACTACATCGCTTTGTGTTTTGATCCCGATGCGCTTGCGACACCGCTTCCGAACGGCTCGGCTTGTGTAACTTCCGATCAGTGTCTTTCGGCGCAAAACGCCGGGCACGATGTTGGGGCGCTTTGTCAGAACGGCCAGTGTGTTCCCGAACGCGACTGTTTGCGTATTTTTAAGTTCTGGTCAGGCGGCTTAACGTATTACGGCGGCCTGCTGCTTTCGCTTTTGGCTGGATGGTTTTTTGCACGCAAAGTCAAGTGGCCCTTCCTTAAACTTCTCGATCTCACAGCGCCGCTCATTGCATTTGGGCTCGCTTTTGGCCGTATGGGCTGTTTTTTGGCTGGCTGCTGCTTCGGTCAACGTACCGATATGCCCTGGGGAATAAAATTCCCCATTTATTCCGATGCTTGGCAGCGCCACCACGAGCTTTATTATGCTGATTTGCAGCTTCAACATCACGAGACAGGTGTTTGGGAATCGCTTCCCGTTCATCCAACTCAGCTGTACGAATTGGTGGGTGCGCTGCTCATCGCTGCATGGCTTTGGTTTTATCAGCGCAAACACAGTCATTTTACAGGGCAAAGTGCAGCTCTCTTTTTAATAAGTTATGGTGTACTTCGCTTCATCATTGAGTTTTGGAGAGATGATGATAGAGGCGGTTTCATACTATCGACGTCGCAGTGGATCAGTATTCCGCTGGTAGCGGCAGGCATCTTCCTCATCGTTCTCGGGCTAAAAAAACAGCATGCCGACGACGAAAAAACGCAAAATTCGTTGACAGACTGAATAAATGAGTTTAAAGAGCGGTTCGTTCTACGATGAAACTTCATCGTAGACCTTTGCGGCATGTAACTTCCCCCGGTTCATGCCGCTTTTTTTTGTTTTTAATTCAGCTTGGCGGATCTGTTTGCGAATATTTTATTAGCGCAGCAGACTTGTGTTTTATTTCAACTGACGCTCTTTTTTTAGATTTTTTGTTTGGCGAAAAAAAAGACGAATCAAAAAGCTCTGATTCGTCATAGTTATTGTTATTTATGTGGGGGAAGCGTCCCCCTGAGCGTCTATCCTTGAAGCTAAAGCATCAAGGATACGCCGCTACCCCCTCGGGCTGCGGCGCGTCTATGAATTTGTAAGCTGATTATTTAAAGCAGGCAGGGCCAACATAGCCGTACTTATTGCCTGCTTTGACATAACGCCAATTTTTAGCAGAAATGACGCGTCCTTGCGGAGCGGCGACCGTCATACCTTTGTCTGCGGCGGCAAATTGGGTTCCAGGACCAAGACGATTGGCTTGTCCATTTTTTGTCCAAACGCCATTTTGGAAGAGCCAGTCTTCGTCCGTCTTTGTAAGGATTTCGATGGTCGTACCGGATTTAACTTCAGTAACGAACGGGAAACGGCTTGCAGGGCCTTCGCGCATGACGCAGGCACGTTTAACTTTAAAGTTTTCGCCTTTGCTGGCTGAGGCCATCAAATTGTCGTTGCGTCCGTACTGACGTTTTTCTTTCAGATTGGACTTAACGGAAGGTGCTTCAGCCTTAGCTGTAGCTTTTGCAGCTGCAGCCTGGATCACCGGTGCTTCGGGATCCGCTTCGTCTTCAGCAAAGTCAAAGTCGTTGCTTGCAAATCCAGCAGCCGCCGGATCAAACGCAGGGATTTCGCCATCAAGGCTGTCGTCTGCGGGAATTTCAATCAACTCAAAATTATTCGTATCATTGGTCGCCACAGCGTTTTCGACTTGTGTGGCAGGTCGTGAACCACGAGCAACAACTAGGACGATCAATGCGCAAATCGCAACAACCACAACGAGGAGAGCGATGGCTTTGGTGCGTTTTTCTTTTTTAAGCTCAAGACTCTGCGTAGCCATTTGGTTTTTGGCTCGGCGCGATGTTTTGGTGGCAGAACTGCCTTTCGTGATGTTTGAAATTGCATCACGAGCTTTGTCTACAGCTTTAGAAAAGGCTGTTTTGATGGTTTCAAGCGCAAGTTTGAAGCCACCACTCGAATCGCGCGTAAAAGTGCCCGAAGCTGTAGGAATGGGGCCAGAGGTATTGTCGTCCTCTTCGTCGCCCAAGAAGAAACCATTGTCCGTAAAATCTACAGAGTCATCACGTTCGTCAGAGAGAAGATCTTCTTCGTCATCATCTTCAACATTAGCAGCAAATCTGGAGGATTCTCGAACGAGGCTCTGCGTTGAACCATTCTGACGTGAGACGATAGAACGGCCGCGGGGCATTGATCCAGAAGGATCAAGTTCCATCGAATCATATGAGGATGAAAGATCGACATCCGCACCATCTTCATCATTGAAGCAGCTGCTGACCTCGTCGTTGTCTCGGATGTTAGCTGCGGCAGATTTTGTGCTACGCTTGGAACCATCCAGGCTATCGAGAAGATTCTTAAGCTCAAGGCTCTGTTTGTTCTTTGACATGTCCGTGTCCTCTGCGGCTGGCTTAATCGCGGCATTGGTTCCGCTAAGGCTGGCCAGCGTCATTTTCTGTTTCGAATTATCCTGTTGAATGGCTGGAAGGGCTGACTGCGAAAAATCTGCTTTTCGGTGGATACGCATCACCCCTGAAGTATTCGGGGTAGAAGTTTGGGCTTTCTGGCCGTTTGTCAGCGGCTGACCACAATAAATACAAAATCGCTGATTGTTCGCGGCTTTTATGTCTTTTCCACAGCTTGGGCAAATCATCCTTCTTACCATCCTTGGCAAAACGCCTGTTAAAGCTGAAAACGATTGAGCATTCCCCCGTCTTGGTTCGAATTTAATCGTAGATGCAGATTGTGCAAAATTTTAGAGGTCGATTTTGGGGGACAGTTGACAAGCATCATCCGTGAGGGGGCTTTTTAGGGGGGAGGTTTACAAAATCGTTTAAATTCGTCATAATTAGCCGTTTATTGGGGGGCGTATAGGGCTTATTTAGGGCAGGTATGTTTTTGGGGTGCTTTCAACAATTAATCCAGCACGGTTTGCTGGTCAGTACGCTGTTGTGCTCATCTGTAGCACTGTTTTCGTGTGCCCAAGAATGTCCCCAATCGACGCCGTGTCGGACTTGCGAGGTGTGTGATCTATCGAATGTGCCACTTTCGCGGCTCGATGTAGATGCTCGTGAACGTCTCAAAAATGAAGTATTAACTGAGGTTCGTGACGATTTACGGGCTCAGTGGAAACGCGAATTTATGGAAGAAATGGCTAAGGCTCATCCCGATCAGAAAGCTGGCGTTGAAAAACAGACTGAAGTCGCGGCTGAGCAAGCCGAGCCTCAGCGTCAACATCGTCGATCACGGCCGTCTGTTGAGTTTCATTCGGCTCAGCCTATCGAAAAAGATGAGCGTGGTCTCAAAGTCGTACGTCAAGCATTAGCTACGGGGATTGTACGTCGGCTTCCCGTGGATGAGCGAGATTCTTTCACAATAGAAGATGCTTCGATTTTCTGTTTTGCGGAATTATCTTCGAACGACGAAAATGAGCGTTACGTTACGCTTAAATTTATTCATTCTACTGGGTTGTCTCAGTCTTATGAGCTGGCAGTTGGTCAAAGCCCTGCGTGGAGAACATGGTCTAAACTCAATCTCACGCAGTCTATGACAGGGGCTTGGCTTTGCGAGGTGTACAACGAAGATGGTGTCTTGCTCGCCAGCAAACCTTTTACGGTTGAATAACTCCAGAATCATCAGATTTGCTCGTGTTTTGATATTACAGCTCCGGTGGTTCTTTTTTTATGCTCTCTTTTAGGAGAGCAATTAGGTGAAAATATGAAAAAGTTGCGTTTTGTCATGACGTTCATTTTGGCGTCTATGGTGTCCTTTGCCTGTTCGGATGATGATTCAGCAGTCCACAGTGAGTCCTTTTGCGGAAACGGCACAGTGGAGACTGGTGAAGCTTGTGACGACGGCAATACCTTGGACGGAGATGGCTGCTCAAGCAAGTGCGAACAAGAAAGCAATCCGACACCCCCCATTTGCGGTAATGGCATCGTAGAATCCGGCGAAGCTTGCGACGATGGCAATACTTTGGACGGCGATGGCTGCTCAAGCAAGTGCGAGCAAGAAAGTAATCCGATACCTCCCGTTTGCGGTAATGGCATCGTGGAATCCGGTGAAGCTTGCGACGACGGCAATCTTTTGGACGGTGATGGCTGCTCAAGCAAGTGCAAGCAAGAAAGTAATCCGATATCTCCCGTTTGCGGTAATGGCATCGTGGAATCCGGCGAAGCTTGCGACGACGGCAATCTTTTGGACGGCGATGGCTGCTCAAGCAAGTGCGAGCAAGAAAGCGTTTCTCCGAATTCCCACTGCGGCAACGGTATCGTTGAGTCAGACGAGACCTGTGACGATGGCAATTCTGTGAACGGTGACGGTTGCTCAAGCAAGTGCATCAAAGAAACAGGCTATTATCCGACGCCAAATCCTGGCCCTGAGACGAAGTGTAATGACAAAAAACATGAAGCTGGCGAAGTTTGTGATCCCTACTTTATCGGGTACGAGCTCGACGGCGAAGAACGTGTCTGCAAAGTGCAGAATGGACAATGTGTACTATCAACGTCGACGGTAAAATCGAACTGTGGTACGGGTACGCTCGAACCTGATGAAGAGTGTGATGATGGTAACACGGCTGACGGTGATGGATGTTCGCGCTACTGCAAAAAAGAAACGACCTGCTTGATCGAAAATGGATCGCATGCTCAGGCTTATTTGGCTGTCGACGGTGACACCGTCAGAGTCAAAATCATCAATGATGGCCAATGTAAGCCGTCGAAATATATTGCTCTACGTCTACATGGCATTGATTCTCCCGAGTGTCTTAAAAAACCGACGCCTTCGCCAATAGACCCCTCATACAATAATGCAAATGCGTGTGATCCCGCTCAAGCTGATAATTTTACGGATCTAGAGCATAGCGAACCCATGGGGTACGCAGCTCAGGTGGCGATCAATGATTTGCTGTTCTCTGATGAAAATAAAGGTATCGTCGAGATCGAATGTGAAACGCGTTCGGCTACCGATCCTGTCTGTCTTACCGATTCCACGAACTATCGCTTCCTCGCTTATCTCAAAGTCAAAAAAGATGGTAAATACGTCGATGTTGCTGAAGAATTGACGCGCATGGGCTACGCGTTCTCCTACACGAGTTTTACTTCTCAGCGTCAGGCAGCCTATTGCGCTGCTGAACTTGAAGCGCGTGAGGCAAAAGTTGGTGTTTGGTCACTCGGTTCGACCTTTAATGAGGCCGTTTCTAAAATGGGCGATGAAAAACAGTCTTGGCTCAAGCATAAATCGCATGCTGAAATCTGCGGAGAATAACCATGTTTAAGACGCAGTACTGGCCTGTGATCCTCAAGATGGCGATTCCTGTCGTCATTGCGATGCTGACACAGACCGCGATCAATATCCTTGATACAGTCATGGTTGGCTGGCTCGATCCGAGTTATGCTGTCGCTGGACAGTCAGCCCTTGGATTTTCGACGCCGCTACTTTGGCTTTTTGGTGGCTTTTTAAGTTCGCTTAGCATTGGAACACTGGCGATCGTCGCAAGACGTCACGGCGAAAAGAATTATCTTCAGGCTGGTTCGGCGTTGACGAATGCAGCCATGTGCGCAGTGCTGTCGTCGCTCGTTGTCGGTACGTTGGCTTACATTTTTGTTCCAAACATTTTCCGTGCACTTATCGACAACGATGCTGTTTTGGCGTTTGGTGTACCTTATGCGCGTTATCGACTTTTAGGCGTTCTAAGTATGGTCACGACGGCTGTTATCAAATCTTTTTTTGATGGCACAAGTCGAACCTACGTTCATATGGTCGCTTCGATCGTTATGAACACAGCGAACATCGTTTTGAACTATCTGCTCATTTTCGGCGTTGGACCGTTCCCCGAAATGAATGTTGCAGGGGCTGGTTTTGCTTCTTTGATCGCCACATACATCGGTCTTGCCATTATGATTGGCTGGTCATTCCTCCCCAACATTCGCAAACAATATCGACTCTATCACCCCAAATCGCTAAGCGGTCGTACTTCATGGGATATCATTCGCGTTTCAGTTCCATCGGGGTTTGCTAATATCTTTTTGATGTCAGGCTTTTTGCTCATCTTTAAGATTATAGCCATGCTCGATGAAAAAGCCTCCTCGGATATGCTTCTTACGACCTCTGCGTATGCTGGTAAGGATATCCCTGCGTGGTTTACGTCTCAGAACAATATGCTTGATTCGACGCTCGGTGTAAACGCACTTTGGCATAGCGACCTATCGGCTTCACTTCTCAACGCCATTCCGCCAGTTTATTCCTCCTCGACAAATAATCTCGTGTCGATCCTCTCGGTGACATTTATGAGTGCTATGGCTTTTGGTACTGCAACGGCATCGCTTGTCAGTCAGTCACTTGGCAAAAAAGATCCTACACTGGCCGAAAACTATATCTGGGAATCTGCTAAGATCGTCGCACTCTTCTTTATTGCATTGGGCGCCGTGATGTTTGTTATCCCCGAAAAAATTGCAGGCCTTCTCTCAAGCGTCGATTCTGTCATCAATGTGACAGCCAGCATTCTCAGACTCATGTCGCCAGCTCTGTTTGCGATTGCTTGTGCGCTCGTTTTTACACAGTCACTTTTTGGTGCGGGCAATACCAAGTTCGTTATGTACGTTGAAGGCGGCCTATTTGTCGTACTTATTCCGATGGCCTACCTGTTTGGTATTGCGCTCGATCTCGGAGCCAGTGGCATTTGGGGCACCATCATTGCCTATTGTGCATTACTTGCAATCATCATGTTCATTAAGATCAAAGCTGGATCCTGGAAACAGATCAAGCTTTAGTTTCCTGTTTGTTTCTTTTTGAGGCTGCGCATTCATCGAAGACGTTAAGCTGATCATCTGTAAAAACTCCGCCGCAGATTGAAATTATCGGAAATTTTGCAGGGCTAACGTTGGATTCTTTTTATGTTAAAGCGAAGATTTCTGCGGATCTTCGCGTATGCGCAAGCATTTGTAACGCCGTGAGGGCGTTTAGTTTTCGACCTATTTCATTACGCTAACGTAGACTTCACGTTTTTTGCGCATTCTTTAGTTCGCAATCCAAAATTAAAGAATGCGCACGCTCATTCTTGAAACCTTGGCCCAAAATTGAAGAATGCGTACGCTCATTCTTGAATCTTAGATTCAAAATTGAAGAATGCGTACGCTCATTCTTGAAACCTTGGCCCAAAATTGAAGAATGCGTACGCTCATTCTTGAATCCTAGGTTCAAAATTAAAGAATGCGTACGCTCATTCTTGAATCCTAGGTTCAAAATTGAAGAATGCGCAAGCTCATTCTTGAATCCTAGGTTCAAAATTAAAGAATGCGTACGCTCATTCTTGAATCCTAGGTTCAAAATCACTGCTGTCCCACAACATATTCTCATTAACTGTAACGAAATGCGCTCGTTACAGAATTTTATACTTTTCTTATTCTCATTCTGTCCTGCGGACGGCCCAAAGGGGCGTCGTATAGCGGACGCCCCTTTGGAATCCCCGCGCTCTTTTGTCGCGCCCGCTCGTCTGGTGCGCCCGCTGCTTGCCTTCGGCTTCGCGACGCAGGCGATTTAACAGTAATCTTAAGTCTTTTTCATGCTTAGAAACGACTATATATCGATAAAATAAAGCTACTGTAGAGTTATCAGAGTATTCTATAAAAACTTCGTGGGACAGCAGTGGTTCAAAATTAAAGAATGCGTACGCTCAAACGATGGAGGTCGTTACAGATTATGTGTCGAGGCAGGGATGATGGAGTGGATAAATACTCCTTTTCAACATGCGCGCCCGCTCGTCTGGTGCGCCCGCTGCTTGCCTTCGGCTTCGCGACGCGTGTGATTTAACAGTCGCCTTAAGTAAATTTTATGTTTATAAAAGACTATATATTGATAAAACAAAGCTATTGTAGGGTTATTCGAGTGTTTTATTAAATTTTCGTGGGACAGCCGTGGCTCTGTAGTGTGTGTTGTTGTATTGTGTTTGTTTGTAAAGTAATTGTACGATTTAGAATAAAGATAATGCGTATGAAATGCAAATTATTATGCAATTAGCTTGATCGTTTGTCACAATATTTATAAAATTTCGTTTATTTAAATAGTCTATTGTTGTATACTAAAATTTAAATCAGTGCACATTTTAATGTGCGCCGTTTTAACATTCGTTAGGGCAAGGATAATTGGCGAAATGCATGAAGTAATCATTAATGGAAAGCGTTGTTTTTTTAAGCAGAATGGCGAAGGTGGTCCTGTTATCTTAGTTGGTTTGTATGCTTTTAAACCGCAAGGTGTGGAGTACCTATGGAAATGTCTGATGGAACTTGTCCACAAAACGAGCTTTTTGCTTGTTGCCTTTGAGCTTGAAAATTTGAATCGCGATGCTTCTCCCTGGGCAACGCATGCCGTAAGAGGCTTTGAATCGTTTGGTGGTGGTGGACGCCATACGCTTGAATGGGTTACTGAACAATGCATTCCGTATGTAAAGCAGAATTACGGTGACGATCGAAAGATCATGATAGCCGGCTATTCGTTGTCAGGCCTTTTTGCGTTGTGGGCAATTTACGCGAGCGATCAGTTTGCTGGTGCAGCTTCCTGCTCTGGTTCGCTTTGGTTTCCTCAATGGGATACGTTTATGCAAAACGCTTCCGTGAAGGTGCCTTCCATTGTGTATCTCAGCCTTGGCGATGGCGAAGAAAAGACGCGCAACGAAGTAATGAAGGTTGTCGGCGATCGAACGCGTATGCAGGAACAGATTCTTAAAAAAGATCCAAATGTAAAATCTGTTGTGCTTGAATGGAACGAGGGTGGTCATTTTGAAGACCCCGGTCGTCGCGTTGCATTGGGTATTCAGTGGTTAATTACGAATTGTGATCAATAGAACTTATGAGGATTAGAGGCATCAAAACGACTGAGCTTGACTAGCAGAGTTTGTTTGGGGGCTCAAAGAAAACCGTTTAGAGCTTTTCGTTTTCCTGTGGACGGAGCGTTTGAATTTGAGCGAATCTAATTCTATAGGAATTATTATTAAATCACTTGTTAAGTAATCGTAAGAGCGTTGCCGCAGGCAGAGGGGGTAGCGGCGTATCTCCGCAGGAGATAGCCGCTCAGGGGGAGACATCCCCCACAAGAAAAAGCAGGTTCTAGCCGTCTTTGCGTACGATTTGCTCAAGTTCTTTGTGGAAGATCGTATTGGATGCGATGATGTGACGGTCGTGTGGGTCGTAGTTATCGCCTTCGAAGCCGGTCACAGTGCCGCCCGCTTCGCGGCAGATGATCGTTCCGGCTGCAGTATCCCAGGGTTTGAGGTTGATTTCCCAGAAGCCATCGAGCCAACCGCAAGCAACGCAGCAGAGGTCGAGGGCGGCGCTTCCTGGGCGGCGGACGGAATGTGTTTTCATCGACACAGCTTCGAAATTACGCATGTTCGGTATGCGTGCTTGGTGCGGGCCTACAGGAAATCCTGTGGCCAAAAGCGCGCGGGAAAATTCGCTGTTTTGTGAAACGTGGATGGGGCTGTCGTTAAGAAAAGCGCCCAAGCCCTTGGCGGCATAGAATTCGTGGCCTTGGATGGGGTTATTGACGACGCCGACGACGGGTTCTCCAGCGATGACGAGTCCGACGGATACGCAAGCCCAGGGAAATCGGTGGACCATATTTGAAGTACCGTCAACGGGATCGACGTACCAATAGGGTGAGCCAGACAGACGAGCTTCGTGGATACCAGTTTCTTCGCCCAAAAAGCCGAAAGCGGGCGTTTCTTTTGCAAAAAAGTCGTTCAAGATTTTTTCATTTTCGGCATCAATTTGGGTGAGCAGAGATTCATCGTCTTTGATTGAAACGCAACGCGGAACATCCCAGAGGCGTTTGAGGTTGTCAGCCGCGGCTAGTGTACCTTTGCGGGCGATTTGTAACAGATCTTGGTAATTCATTATAATCCTCTTGTTGTGGCTCTAAGGCGGTTTATGAAGCAGCAGAAGGCGCAGTTATTCTTAATAAACGAAACAGGACAGACTTTGAGCGTCTGTCCTGTAAAAAAAGCGAAAGCGAGTTTCAGCGAGCGGTTGATTTAAAAGCGCTGGAGGTAGGCGAGTACGCCTTTGAGCCCATCGAGAGCGCAGCTGGTAATGCCGCCGGCGTAGCCAGCGCCTTCGCCGAGAGGGTAGAGGTTTTGTGCGGAGACGGACTGATAATCGTCGTTTCGGACGATGCGAACCGGGGAACTGGTACGTGTTTCAATACCGACAATATTTGCTTCAGAAGAAATGAAGCCGCGCATTTGATTGTCGAAGGTTTTGAAGGCGGTTCGGAGCGCGAGCGCGACGCGTGGAGTGAGCAGGTCGTTGATATTTTTTGAAGCGACGCCAGGGGCATAGGATACGCGTGGTGTAACTGAAGAGATTTTATTGTCGAGGAAGTCGAGCAATCTTTGAGCGGGAGCGATACCAGGTGGCAAGTTACGTCCAGCTTGACGTTCGAGGGTACGAATCCATTCGAGCCCTCCGAGTGGTCCAGAGAGATAATCTTCGGGGCCGACCTGAGCGACGATTGCCGAGTTAGCGAAGCGTCCATTGCGAGCGCTACCGCTCATGCCATTAACGACACGCGAATCACCTGTTGTCTGCGAAGGGACGATACGTCCTCCGGGGCACATGCAGAATGAGAAGGCGCTTGGACCGTTGTCCTGATTGAATCGGACGGCATACTCAGCCGGGGGCAGGAGAGGGTGTCCAGCGTACTTGCCGTACTGGATTTCATTAATAAGCGCTTGCGGATGTTCGACACGAAATCCGATGGCAAGTGGTTTGGGCTGCATGAGGATGCGATCGTAAAGCCTTAAATAGAGGTCATCTGCGCTATGACCGATGCACAGAAAGACGGCATCGTACGCAATCTTTTCGTGATTCGTAATAATACCGCGACAAACGTTTGCGTCTATCCAGAGGTCTTCGATATGCGTATCAAAATAATATTTAGCACCTCTGTTTTCGAGGCTTTGTCGAATATTGCGGAGTATGGGCGCAAGTTTATCGGTACCGATGTGAGGATGAGCTTCGAAGGCGATATCAGGGAGAGCGCCATTTTCGATGAATTGATTCAGAATAAACGGAATGTATTCGGATTTTGTGCGCGTCATGAGCTTACCATCCGAATATGCGCCAGCGCCACCTTCACCGAAGCAAATGTTGCTTTCGGTGTTCAGTGTTCCAGAGTTCATGAGTTGTGCGACGTCGCGTGCGCGGCGTTCGACAGGTTTTCCGCGTTCATAGATGTCAGGGCAAAGTCCAGCCTGAGACAACGCGAGTGCGGCGAACAAGCCTGCGGGGCCAGCGCCAATGATAGCAATGCGCGGATTAACGCCCTGAAGGCGTTTGATAGGAGAGGTTATTGGCTCAGGAGCGCGTTCAAGCAGAGAAGTTTCGACGCTCAGATCGATGTCAATGATGCCTTGAAATTTTGGCTTTTTGTGACGCACGTCTAGGCTTTTGCGAACCCATTTCCAAGTGCGGATGGTCTCGACGCCTAGGTTGAGTCTTCGCGCAAGCGCGCGTTTAATATCGACAGCTTCTTCAAGTGAAAAGGTCAGGTTCTGTGTGCGATATATCATTATGTCATTAACTCTGTAGAATCAGTCGATGCTTTGCCAAAAGATGGAGACATTGTCTGATAAGGGCAGTGCATGATTAGGTCATGTTGCTTGTCATCGTTCAGTAGTGACTTCTAGGGCGTACATTTTGTGTGAGGCTTAAATCAGCGAAAGAGAATGCATATTTTGAGATATGTCGACGTCCCATTTGTGGGCATATCTTTTGCGAGTCTTTTGCGAATACACAAGGTCATTATATTAAGGCGTGTAGAGCTTGAGAAGCAGCGGTCGCTTGATCCAACGAAACAACGAACGTAATGGCATTGGCTTGGCAAAACGAGGCGCGTGGCGTGATGCCAGCGGACTCAAGTGCAACGGTGGCTTGCGTTGTAAGATCGAGATCGCGGCCGATATCTTCGCCGACGAGCGTTACGTTTGTCACATTGGTATCACAATGTGAATCAGGATCGCAGCCGGCTAAAAAGGCAGAGCTCATGGCATCGAGGTCTCTGCAGTTCCAGACGTCCAATAGGGCAGAGATGCGTCCAGCAGTCGACTGAAGATCGAAGATGCGGGCACCATCCGCTTGTGCGACGCGTTTGAGCCATTCGGACTGCGTAATGCCATAGAGTTCCATGTACATCACGCGTTTGGCAGATACCACAGCTGTTGGTTTGATACGTGCGTTTTGGATCGCATAGTCAGGCCAGCCATCAGGGCGTACATAAGTACCGCATAGGCCTTCAGCGTGAGATTTTTTAGCGTGAAGGGCAATTTGGTGTCGTCGAGCATAGGCAACGGCTTCGTCATGAAGTACTTTGGCACCGTGTTGAGCCATGGCCATCATATCTGCGCTCGAAAGTTCATCTAATTTTTTCGCATCTAAAACGACTTTAGGATCGGCCGAAAAAACGCCGTCAACATCACTGTAGATTTCGCAAGCTTCAGCAGAAAGAGCGCCAGCGAGAGCAACAGCGGTCATATCAGAGCCACCGCGTCCGAGTGTGGTAATTTCGTTTCGATAGCTCGTTCCCTGGAAACCGGCAACGATAACGATACGTCCTTTTTCGAGCTCATCCTGAATACGGTATGGACGAACCGCGATGATACGCGCGTGTGCGTGTGAGTCGTTGGTAATGATGCCAGACTGACTTCCTGTAAAGCTGATTGCTTGAGCGCCGTACTTTTGGATTGCGATTGAAAGTAGCGCCATGGTTGTGCGTTCGCCCGTACTCAACAGCATATCTAGTTCTCGCGCAGGCGGCTGTGATGTGATTTGGCTAGCCTGTTTAAGGAGATTGTCCGTCGAGTTTCCCATGGCACTGACGACCACGACGAGGTCGTAACCTTCACGTTGTTTAGCAACAACGCGTTGTGCAATGGCTTCAAGTTTATCAAGTGTGGCAACAGAACTGCCGCCGTATTTTTGAACAATGATAGGATGCATCACGAGTCCCTTCCATGGGTTGCTTTGCGAGGATAATTATGATTTGTGAACGATATGTTTTCGCCCGCATCGAGGACACTCGATATCGAGGTGATCGGTGCCTTTCCAAATTTCTTTTTGTTGAGCAGCAGGAAGACCGCCGATGACGCGTTTCATTTGTTCTTCGCTGCATCTGCATTCATAGAAGAAGACCGCTTCGTGCGTGCATTTAAGATCTCCGTGCGAAAGCGCGTCTCCTGAACGCAAATGTTCATACTGAGCTCTAACGCGTTCGGCGATCGTTTTTTCGGTTTCCTCTTTGACGGTTGTTTCTTCGTGAACTTCTCCATCCTGTAACAGTTCATGAAAGCGTGCGATTAGCTCAGGCTCGCTCAGAGACGCAACTTCGTTCCATTGTGCGTCAGGCATGCTAAGCGCGAATAAGGCTTCGTTTTGCTGAATCGCGATGCGAGCCGGAAGTTGTTCTGATTCGTCGAAGTACTGCTCGACGATGAGATGCACTTTGGTATCGCGAGGAACGAGCATTGACTGACGTACAGGTCCATTATCGGCCACGCGTTGTACGGCAACAGCACCGATGACATCTTTGGCGGCTTCGGGTTTTAGCTTGTTTGTACGGCAGCAAACGCTTCCATCTGCTTCGAGGCCGCAGAAAAGCCCCCAAGCTTTGAAGGGCAATCGAATTGTCCATCCCCACATTTCTCGCGTCATTTGTGATTCAGAAGCGAGCGTTGCGGAAAGGATCAGTTCGTTGAGGGTATTTCGTTGTTCAGGGGTTTCGTCAGCAGGAATACCGCATGTGTTGTTATAGAGGTCACGTGAGGCGACCAGTTTGTCAGCGGTATTTGTGTAAACGAAGATGATATTTTTCTTTTCCCAAAGATAGCGTCGATAGAGCGCAAGCGGTCTTTCGGTCATTGTATTTGTTCCTAAGTTTTGATTGAAGCGATAAATTTAAATAGGGATCAGCCGCGTGCGTATTTGTCGAAGGCCTTACGACGGGCTACAAACAGAAAATGCGAGAACCAGTGAACTGGTCTCGCATTCTGAAGAGCTGAGCTCAAGTGGGAGAAGCATTGAGGACGAATTGCGCGGGATAGTATGGTAGGACAGAATGGAAGATTTAAAGAAAGGAATTGTTGATTGGTAGGCTGTTTCTCCCACTTCAACCCAGCTCTAGTGAAGTATTTTTAAGCATTTTAAATCGACGTGACAAGTAAATAATGCTTTTGCGGAACAATAAGCGTAGCCCAAAAACGTTTAGATTCATTGTTCGCCGAGGTATTGGCGGGAGCCAGAGGGGGTAGCGGCGTATTGGGTCGCGTCAGCGGTGTAGGCCGCGTCAACGCGAGCAAATAGCCGCTCAGGGGGAGACTTCCCCCTTCGAGAAACTAGAAGGTGAAGAAAATGATCAAAGTAGCGATGATTGCCCCCAAGACGAAGCATACGAGCGCAGTACCGATGATCATCGAAAGACCCGAAGCGCCGGGGCGAACCGAGATCATGGAGTTGACTTTGGCATCTACGCGAGCCGAAGGGAGCATTCCGCTGAAATCCTTGCGAGCCGACGTAGAACTTGGGCCGCTTTCACTGCTTTTGGGAGGCGTGGATTTTGATCCGGATTTGCTATCCGTCGATTTGGATTTATCGGCGTTCTCTTTTGAAGCCGAGGAGGATTGTTTGTTATCGGCGTTCTGATCTTTTTTCTCTTTTTTATCGAAAACGACTTCACCCGCATCAAAGATGTCACCTGCGTCAAAGATATCTTTAACCCAGTCTTCTTTTTGGGTGCTGTTGAACTTATCGTCCGACTCTTCAATATCGGCTTCTTTCATGCCTGTAACGAGATCCCCGAGAGCATTTCGTTCATCAGGCGGCATCATATCACCGAGTTCAGCGAGGAGGTCTCTGACCATATCGTCCGAAACCTTTTCACCGACGAATTCGTTCCAGCGATTACCAGCCATGTCATTGACGATCCAGCTTAAATCGTAGCGATTGACGGGGATAGCCATAGCCATGACTACAGCGCTGAGATCGTGGTAGAACTCTTCGCAGGTTTGATAACGATTGTCTGGATTAGGTGCAAGCGACTTGTGGAGGATACGGATGAGATCCGGGGGAAGATCATCGCGGAACTTGCGGATATCAGGGATTTTAGTCTCTTTAACGGCTTTGAACGTTTCGAGGTCGGTATTTCGCTGAAAGAGTTTGCGTCCAGCGAGCATTTCCCACAAAACGATACCGATAGAAAAGATATCACTACGGGAAGTGATAAGATTTGGGCTGATCGTACTTTCGGGGGAGATGTAAGCAAACTTTCCTTTGATCATGCCGTCTGGTGTTTCAACGCTGTTGGAGCGAGCATCAGACAGACCGAAGTCGGAGACTTTTACTTCGCCATAACGTCCGATCAAGATATTTGGGGGTGAAATATCGTTATGGATCAGGCCAAGCGGTTTACCCTCAGCGTCGGTAAGGGAGTGAGCGTAGCCGAGTCCAGAGCACACTTGAAGCGTAATATAAATTGCAACGCCGAGCGGGAAGATAGAGTTTGTTTCCCGCATATGTTCCATGATGTGTTTGAGGTCAAAGCCTTCAATATACTCCATAACAATGAAGAAAGTATTGGCGGTTTGTCCAACATCATAGACGCGCACAATATTGTCGTGTTCAAGTTGGAACGCAAGCCTCGCTTCATCAACGAACATTTGCTGGTAAAGTTTGCCCTGCTTTTGAATGAGCTCAGGCAAAATACGCTTGATAGCGACTTTGCGGCGAAGGCCACCGACGGAATTCATCCAGCCCAAAAAGACCTCTGCCATTCCACCACGTCCCAGCGTGCTGACAAGTGTAAAGCGATCCATTGCAGAGCGCTGATCTTGTGCCATTTTGTAGAACCTCCGTGTTAAGTGCGCCCAAAAATTAGAGCGTCACTGAAGTTTCGCACGAAATGAGCAGAACTGCAATAAAAGCAATTTTATTGGAGCGAAATGTCGCCAATGCTTTTGAGCCCTATCAAAGCAGTTCTGTCAGGCGCATAAAAGCAAGCTAGAGCGAACGGGATTTTTGGGAAGCTGCGCACACGAAAGCGGCGCAAGCTGGTCGAATGCCTGCTTTTTCGGCTGCAAGGATGCCTGCAGCGGTTGTTCCACCAGGGCTCATGACATTTTCTTTAAGGATCGCAGGATGTTCTTTTTCCATGAGTTTGGCCGTGCCTAGCATCGTTTCTTGCGCGAGCGCGTTGGCAAGGGCACGCGGCAGGCCTTCTGCGACAGCTGCATCCGCGAGTGCTTCGGCAATGACAGCGAACAATGCCGGACCGCTTCCGCTTAGTCCCGTGACGGCATCGAGTTGCGATTCGCTCTTAACGAAATGACATGTTCCACACGTTGAAAGCAGGGATTCAGCAAGTTCGCGCGTTTCGGCACGGAGGTCATTGTCAACGACGACGATCGAAGCATGGCCGACGAGTGCAGGTGTGTTTGGCATAATGCGAACGACTTCGAGGGACGGGGCGCATCGCTTCATGCGTTCTATCGTTAAGCCAGCGACGATTGATAAAACCGTTTTGGCACAGCCGGTGTTTAGGCGTTCTAAAACTTCTGCTGCCTGTGCCGGTTTTACAGCCAATAGTACTACGTCGCATTCATGGTTGATTTTTGTAATACATTGCGTTGTTTCAACGTCTTTTATCGGTAGTGCATTAAGATCTTTAAATGCATCTTGAGAAATATCGCATATTATAACTGGAACATTAATTACATTTGCCATTCCAGCTAAAAGTGCATGTCCCATTTTACCAAAACCAATGACACCTAACTTTTTCATCATTATTTTCCTGTTTCTATTTTGAAATAGTAAAAAAAGACGCAATGAATTGGTGTATAATTCATCGCGTTTTAAATCATTATATAAATTGTTTTAAGTTTGAGGGGGAAGTGTCCCCCTGAGCGTCTATTTGCACGCGTCTACGCTGTTAGCACAGCTGCCTCGTGCAAATACGCCGCTACCCCCTCACAACGGTAAACGTTTGTTCGTTTAATCATCGAAGTGTAGTTCTTCAAACGCTTCTAAACGCAGATCATCGGGATAAATAGCGCGTCCGGTATGAAGAAGTTCTAGCGCATCGCCGTCTTTACCTGCCTCAAGTAGAGCGCGGCACTGCGTTAAGTAATCTTCTGGCGAAAGCGGTTGCGCGGGTTCAGCCTGACTTTCGTCGACGAACGAATCTTCTTCGTCCTCAATAAGTTCGTAGAAGGCTTCGATTCTGAGATCATCAGGGTAGATCGACATTGCTTTTTGCGCGAGTTCACGAGCTGCCGACATTTTTCCGATGGCCTGAAGTTCACGGCATTGTTCAAGATAGCCGTCTGCTGAAAGTTCGTGTGCGAGTATCGGCGTTGAAGCGGCGTCTGCAGCAATCGTTTCTGCAACGGTCAACGGCGACGCATCGTCGACGTAGAAATCTTCTTCATCTTCGATGTCATCGTAGAAGGCTTCAATTCTGAGGTCGTCTTGGTAGATGACCATAGCAGTTTTGGCGAGTTCACGAGCCGCAGACAATTTCCCGATGGCTTGAAGTTCACGGCATTGCGCGAGGTATTCGTTTGCGGAAAGTGGCGCGGTGTCATCTTGCGGCGCAACGACTTGCTCGGCATTGACGTCATCAGCTAGCTGTTCAGCGTCATCGCTGGGTTGTTCAGATTCGACGTAGAAATCATCTTCGTCTTCGATGTCCTCGTAGAAGGCTTCAAGCCTGAGGTCGTCTTGGTAGAAGGCCATAGCGGTTTTAGCGAGTTCACGAGCCGCAGACAATTT
>JAZRWH010000133.1:0-6402 GCA_045599585.1 Myxococcota bacterium | reverse complement strand
CACATGAGGCGATGGCGTCGGTGGAGCACCCCTTCTAGATTTTTAAATATAGAGTTAAAGGAGAAAGATATTGTTTAAAGTTAGTAAGTCAGAGGCGGAGTATATTAGAACTCACGCAAAAAATTCAAGAATCACTGTAATCGGGAAGAATAAGAAAGCTCGTGCTAAGACACGCTTTGTTGATGAAACCCGCGAGACTTATAGGTTACTCGATGAGTATCGTGCTCTTCACGGTATAAAGTAAAAACCTAAATTTGGGGAAAAGGAGATTGGAGATATTATTAATTTAAACAAGATGCCTGATGAAAATGAAAGGCAATACATATGGCGATTAGCTCAGGCTAAGGATGATGGTGTACTGGATATGAGTTGGGATGAGCTTGGCGAAGTGTTTAATGAGAATTTAAGGACTGATGATGAGTGGTATGACCAGTCAGCGTACAGAAAGCCATATCAATATGCTAAAGCGTTTTATGAAGATGTATTTTCTAAAACTATAACTGACTCAGATTCAGTAAGTGAAGATTATACATTTAGAAAGCGCGAATTAGAAAAAGAAAAGAAAAAGCTGCAGACTGAGAAAATTGAATACAACAGGTGGCTAAGGCAAGAAGCTCGTGATGAGTTGATTGTTGAAAAAATCGAGAAAGCTATAGAAACTTTAGAGCCGATTCAGTGTACTTTAGAGCCTCTAGATGAACCGGAATCTGAAAAATCATGGCTGCTCGCATTTGGTGACGCCCATTTCGGGGCGGAATTTGCAATTAAGGGTCTCAATGGTGAGGTTATTAATGAGTATAGCCCTGAAGTATTCTACTCTCGTATGGAGAAGTTGGCAGCGAAAACTATCGATATTGTAACTAAAGAAAATATTTCAACACTTTACATATGGGATTTAGCCGATCAAGTCGATGGAATTCTTAGAGTTTCACAGCTTATGCAGTTAAGATACGGCGTTATCGACTCTGCGATTAAATATGCGCAGGCAATTTCAATTTGGCTGGCTAGGATTTCAATGTTCTGCAATATTAAGTATGCGCAGGCTTCAAAAGGAAATCATTGTCAGCTTAGAATGCTCGGAGCTCCAAAGGGAACTTTTGAAGAAGAAGATATGGGTAAGGTAATCTGGGCATTTATTAAAGCGCAGCATAGTGAGAACAAACGTATTGAATTCATCGAGAATGAAACTGATATGATTTTCCAGAATATTCAAGGATGTAATGTTATCGGATATCACGGAGAAGACAAGGATCTGGAACGTGCGCAGAAAGATTATTCTCAAATGTACAATGTGCCAATTAATCTGATTATTTCAGGACATCTACATCATGCTTATAGTGAAAATATCGCTGTTAACTGTGATGTAATGAGGATTCCGAGCATAATTGGGATTGATGACTACTCGATGAAGCTACATAAAACTTCAAACCCCGGCGCCACTATGATTTGTATTCAGCGTGGCAAAGGTAAGGTACTGGAATATAATTTGAAATTATAAATGGTGGTGAAAATGTGACAGGTAAGGAACTTATCAAAGAGACGTCGAAGAGAACAGGGTATGAGATATATGTTTGCGATGAAATATTAAAGGAAGCTTGGCGTATTATAGGAGATCAACTTGAAGGTTATGGGAATGTTAAAATCCCGAATCTTGGAGTGTTTGAAGTATATAAGCGTCAAGGGCATCAATATTTTGACAATTATACAAAAGATATGGTAAAGATGGAGCCATATATGTATCCACGTTTTAGAGCGTCAAAGGAATTAAAGAATAGGATTAGAAAATAGGAGAAAATTTAGTATGCAAACGGATTTAACAGTAGGCCAGGTTGTTTTCGCATGTGAATACATAGGCTGCGATATTGTTGATGCATTTGGAGAGCTTATAACAATCACTAAGGAAAACATGGATGAGATATATGCGTTGAATGTTGAACACATTAACGCAGTAAATAACAATGTAATTATTTGGACATTCGTGAGGTTTGATGAAATGATCCATGAACAGTTCGAAATGAAAAGACAAAACAGCGCCGTTTAGCGGTAACAAATATGAGTGAGCAGGTTGGAAGTCATGCAGAAAATGATACTTCCCGTTATCGCTAGGTAATGTTAACAAAGAAATCTTTTCACGGAGCGGGAAAGATAATATTACGGTAAGGAGCGTCGGTGCATACCGATTGGGAGGTCATGACGTCAGACCGCTGGGACTTTGGTGGGATTTTCCCGGCCTTTTTAATGCGCAGTTATGTCACTGCGCCATATCCCGCGTGAGGAGAAATTAAACGAGACGCCCCACTGGTGGCAAGTTCGCAATAACCAGTCCAAGTAAGTGAGAATTAAATCGTGCAGAAAAGGATACGCCTTTAGCGATTAGAGTGTTGAGAGTGTTGCGTGCATTCGAAAGTGTTACTCGTGTCGATGCCGAAGTACAAGGTGCATGAGCGAGCTTAAATATTATTACCTTATAAAGATGTGTGGTTTGTGCAGCTCGCACATCGATGGGTCAAACTGTGGGGTTCGCTTGCCTTACCTGCACCATCTAAGTGCAATCAAGCAATTTAATCACCTGCCATGTGTAGGAGGATGTTCTTGAGCCGTTATTGTTAATAACGAGACAATATAGCGATTCATGACGTTTGGGTGGACGTGTAATAAACACCTATTCAGGCCTCCATTAGCCTTCGGTTGACCGTAAAGAGATGAACATTAAAGAGAGAGTCTGCTTAGTGGCTCGTTTAAAATTGATCCCTACGAGCCTATGTAGATTACTTAACTTGCTAATGCAATTGTGGGTAATTGATAATCACGCGTAACATGTAGGGACTTTTTGTCGCAGGGTGTGTCTAAAGGTAGGACAGCTGGGCTCATAACCCAGATCGTGAGGGTTCGACCCCCTCCCCTGCAACCATTGGCGAGTGGTGAAGTTTGGTTTAACACACAGGATTTTGATTCCTGCATTCCGCTGGTTCGAATCCAGCCTCGTCAGCCAATTATGCGTTGTTAGCTCAATGGTAGAGCAACCGGCTGTTAACCGGTAGGTTCTAGGTTCGAGTCCTAGACTTCGCGCCAATATACACTGTTAACTCAATTGGTTAGAGTATCCGGCTCATAACCGGCAGATTCGGGGTTCGAGTCCCTGACAGTGTACCATATCCCCGTAGCTTAGACGGTAAAGCAAGCGACTTTTAATCGAGAGACCGGCAGTTCGAGTCTGCCCGGGGATACCAGAGAAAAAGAGTATGAGATAAGGAGGTGCGGCAATGCCAACTAAAAAGAAGGCAGTTAAAAAAACCGCGGCGAAAAATGAAAAAGGAACGGCAGATGTAAAAATTTATCGTTGCACTTGTTGCGGTAAAGAGGTTGCTGACCCGATGAAAGTTTTTTATAAAACAACTTATTCAAAAACGCATGATGGTAATGATAAATATGCTCATGTTTGCGTAGAATGTGTAAAAGAGTTGTTTGCTTATTATGAAAAACAATATAGTCAAGAATTTGCGACTAAGGTTATATGCGCTATTTTAGATGTTCCATTTTATCGTAGTTTATTTGTTTCAATTCAGAATTCACGAGATGATTTTAATTTTGGGTATTATATACGCCAAATCAATGCTCGTCAGTATCAAGGCAAAACTTTTGCTAAATCATTATACGATGGTGAGTTAGAAGTTACCAAGAAAGAAGCTGAAGAAGAAGCTGAGGAATTGGCTGAAACAAATTGGAGTGTTGATGAGCGCCGCGCAAAAAGTGAAGTAATTAAAATGATGGGATATGATCCGTTTGAAGGATATGTTCCTAAAGAGCGTCGTATTATGTTTGTTGAATTTCTAGGTTATTTAGACGATGATGAACTATTAAGCGACAATTATAAAATAAAACAAATTATACAGATTATTAACAATAATAATCAGATCAATAAATATGATATTGCGATTTCAAGGCTTGACCCGCGCAGAGATATGAGCGAAATTAAAGATTTTAATGAAGCTAAAAAAGCATTGGTTGCAAGTAACGAAAAGATTGCCAAGGAAAATGGTATTTCTGTTAAATCACGTGGAGACCAGCGAGCCGGCAAAGGAACGCTCACTGGATTAATGCGAGATATGAGAGAGAAAGATATCAAATCTGGCGAAGTTAATTTCTATGACCAGCTGCAATCCCCTGCTACTCGTTGGAGCACTGATATTAGTATAAAGAGTATGATGGAAAATATTCAGCTCGGCGATAATGATATTAACGACATTATTGAAACCCAACGCAATCTTTTGCAGCAATATCAAGATGAGAACGACGAACTTAAAGAAGAGCGCCGTTTATTAAAAATTCGAGAAAATGAATATGTCACAAAAATTACCGCATATGAAAAAATATTAAAAGATAATGGTTTCTATTTAGAAAACTTAGATTTAGGCGGTGATGTTGATGGCTAAACATACTATCCTAACAGAAGCGCGTCGCAGATTATACGAAGCAGACGCAGCCACTCTCGCATTCTGGAGAAGAAATCCAGTGATTGCTTGCGAAGATCTGTTAGGTATTTATTTATCTGATGCACAAGCTTGGGTATTACAAGCTTCGTGGAATACTAGTAAAGCTATTTGGGCTTGTTCCAGAAACTGGGGCAAGTCTTTTATTATTGCTATTTATTGTATTCTCCGAGCTTTACTGTATCCAAATCAGAATATTTATATCATTTCTTCAGTCGGCAATCAGGCTAAGGAAACTTTTGCTAAGATTGAAGAAATTATATTACGTCAAGGTAGAACTAGTGAGTCTATTCCTGACTTGAAAGATATCGTTATGGATGAAACCGAGGGTAATGCAAAGAATCCTACTGGATTCAAGCACGATCCAGCAAGCTATTCAGTATCATTTCATAACGGTTCTAAAATTATGACATTAAACAGTAAACCGGATAATGTTAGAGGTAAAAGAGCTAATCTTATTGTATATGACGAAGCCGCTTTTGTAGATGATGAGCTTATCACAGCCACTATCCCATTCGTATCACAGGATGCAAGTGCAAAGTATGGTAAAGATGCAGCAAAAGAAAAGGATACAATTACAAGACAACCTTATAACCAGATTATTATGGCTTCATCGCAAAATACCGTAGACTGCATGTTTTATCGTGAATACAAACAGTGTGCTATGGATATGATTGCGGGTCGTAAAGATGTATTTGTGGCAGATATGCCATGTTACACAGCGATGACTATGTATCATAAAGGCGAAGAAATTCCCGCCCTTCTTTCAAAAGCTGTTGTTGATAGCGAAATGAAGAAGAATGCTGAAAAAGCAAGAAGAGAATATTACAATAAGCCGGATTTAACTGGTGGCGATAACCAGATTATTAAATGGTCTACTGTGCGTCATAATGAAAAACAGATTATTCCAACTTTAGATTTTACAGGTAATAATATTATTCTTGCGTTTGACCCAGCTAGAACTGGCGATAATTCAATTCTTGGTGCAATGGAAATTATAGATGACCCAGAAGTTGGAATTTGCGGAAATATTATCAGCTGTACAAATTTTGTCGACACAGTTTCATCAAAGAAATTGAAGCTGGATTCTAATAGACAGCTTGCTGAAATTAGAAATACGCTTAATAGATATAATGGCGATAACATTGATTATGAATTTATAGATAGTATTATGCTTGACGCTGGTTCAGGTGGAGGCGGCGTAAGTACTTATGCGGATGGATTATTAAACAACTGGAAAGATGCTACTGGTAAAGAACATAAAGGTTTAATTGATTTAACGCATGAAATATATGTTGATTATCGCAGTAGATATCCAGATGCAATTAATAAGGTTAGATTAATTAATCCGCGTAAATATAGAACACAAATGATTGAAGAAGCCATTGAGTTAATGGAGCTTGGAGTAATTAAATTTCCATATCAATATAATGGACAGGATTTTATATCTATAACTGATGGAGTTGATTCAAAAACAGGCGAAGAAATAATGAAAACCTATTATCTGTCACCTGAAGAAATAGTTAACTTTGAACAAATAGAATTAATGAAAAACGAGATATGTACATTTAGAAAAACTCAAAGTGGTGAAGGTATGAATGTGCAATATCAATTAGCTGTTGAAAAACGTAATATAATGCACGACGATAGAGCGTATGTCTTCTGGCTTCTCTGCCATCGACTGTATGAATTGCGTCGAGGAACAGCTATTAAAAGTAGAAAATCAGATAATACAAATATTAATAAATTTATTCAATTTAGAAGACCAAAGATTCGTTAATGAAAGGGGTGAGTAGAATTAGCGATAATATAGAAATGAGTCGTGAACAGTTTCAACAATTTCAAACTGCAATATTCGGTTTAGCGTCGCAGCTGCAATTTGGTAGCTTATTAAAAGACTCTTCCCCTACTT
>JAZRWH010000132.1:0-12191 GCA_045599585.1 Myxococcota bacterium | reverse complement strand
ACAAGCCCGTCTCGAAGCTGAACGTGCCGAGCAAGCTCGTCTCGAAGCTGAACGTGCCGAGCAAGCTCGTCTCGAAGCTGAACGTGCCGAACAAGCTCGTCTCGAAGCTGAACGTGCCGAACAAGCCCGTCTCGAAGCTGAACGTGCCGAACAAGCCCGTCTCGAAGCTGAACGTGCCGAACAAGCCCGTCTCGAAGCTGAACGTCGGATTGCGAGACCTGTTTCAACAATTTCACCGGAACAGCTGCTTGCTGCTCGCGCGGCCCTTGACGCTGCGCAAAAAAGTATGGCTGCTCAACCTGATGCAGATCCGGCGATGCTGCGAAAAACGGCTTCGCTCGTTTCGGCGCTTGAAGCCCTTGTAAATTCGCAGGTGGATGCTGTGATAGAAGATTGCGAAACAACATCTGATTTGGCGATGCATGCCTCACGCGTTAGGGCTGTTTCGGCTGAAGGCGCTGTTCCACAGAAAAAATCTTTGGGTAATCAAACAGAAAATCCTGAGAATAGTCAGAATCGATCTATTGTCGTAGAATCTTCTTCGAAAGAAAAAGGAAGTTCAGAGCGTTTAGATCAAAAAGAGAACAAACGGGAGGCAAAGAACGCGCGTGCCATTGAGATTGAGACTGATGACAGCCCTTCCGAAAAGTTTACGGTTCACAGCAGAGATGAACTTGCGGCGATGATGCGCGCGTTTAGTCAACAAGATGCAGCGCTTCAGGATGCAGCTCGCGCAGACGTCGAGGCGCGAGAGGACTATGACGAATCTGAGGTTAAATCTAAAAAAGAGCCTGAATTTCATAAACGCTACGATTTGAGTCATTTGAAGGGGGGAACAATTACGGATGACTCCGTATCCATCAGTATGCCGATGACGAGCAAAAGTGCTCTTTCTCCGGTTCAGTCAGGAGATCTTCGATCACTGTTCGAAAAAGAAGATGAATTGCCGATTTATCTTGCAAATGAAATTCGCACAAGTGAATCGATTTGCGAAAAAGAAGCTCGCAAAGATGAGGCAGCTTACATGAAGCCCGTCGATACGAAATGCAGCGAAAAAGTGGGGGGCGAAGCAAAAGCCTCTGTTACGCATGCCAATCAAAACGCTGCACATGTAGCAACTCAAGTTGGGTTTGCGCCTGAGAATCGCAAAGAAAGCACGGAAGTGTTGTTTAACGAGTTATTGAGAAGTGGTGAACATCTTGTTGCCCGTTTTGGCTCTTTCATGCTTACCAATCGTCGTATCTGGAATATTGAAAGAACGGCTACGGGGATTAAAAATTACGAATCTTATGATATACAAAATGTTCAGTGGTATGCGTTGAGAGATGAAATCAATTGGTATCCTCTCGGAATTAATATTCTCATTATTTTAGCTTCAGCAATTTTGGCTTATTTAATGAAAGATCTAGTATTGTATGCCGTGCTCGGAGTCTCTGCGTTAGCATTGATCCCCATTTGCTTCCTGTCGTTTAAAACAACGATGCAGATTGGCGTTGGGGCTACTGTCGTTCGTACGCGCAACAGAATTCCAAAAACAAAACATCAAGAAGCCATGATGTTCCTTGGTCAGCTGGATCGAGAGCGAGCTCGCATTCAAAATAAATCTGAGGATTAATCATAAATAGGTTTATAAAGGCGTCGCTTGTCGACGCCTTTTTAATATATTCATGCAATGATATATTTAATTTTTTCGAATGATTAACATGGAGTTGTAAGAATGAGCATCTATCAGTTGACAGAACCTGTTCTTGAGCGAGATTTTCGTTGGTTTTTTGATTCAGTTGCCGATATGATCGACGTACTGGTTGAGCCTCTTGGTACGGGTAAAGTTTCGCTTCCTGCGATTCCGCGTCGTGTTGGACGTTACGGTGTGCCTTATGCTTTTGCGGGTCGCATTCGATTAATGCTTGATTATGCGCAAGGCAAGCAGAGTTTGAGCCGCGATTATATATTGGAGACGAGCACAGCTTTTTGCCGAATTCTAACTTTGAGCGTTATGCGATGGCTTGAGCCCGAAAGTGTTGAGCAAGATGATGATGATGATGATGTTATTATGGATTCAGAAGAAAGCTTGCTCATGCATTTTGGCAGTCACCCGATTGCGCGCGTGATTTTAGCATCTAAAGGTAGATTAGCGCTTATTGAAAATAGGCGTCTGACGGAGGCTGAGTTTACTATGCTCACAGGCATTACAAAAAATCGCGCCGAATCAGCCGGGGTTCATGTGATAACGCTACCGAATGGTGTCGTTGAGTTTGATCCTAAAACAACCTTAGCAGTACTCAAAGGAATCAACTCGTCGCACAATGAAGAGTGATTTATATAAACATCGCAGCGAAAAAAAGTATGAGCCGGCTGTGAAGGGCATCGCTGCTTTTTGAGTTATGTTGTTTTAGGGAAAATTTCACTGCTGTCCCACAACATATTCTCATTAACTGTAAGTAACGAAATGCGCTCGCTGCTTGCCTTCGGCTTCGCGACGCAGGCGATTTAACAGTAATCCTAAGTCTTTTTCATGCTTAGAAACAACTATATATTTATAAAACAAAGCTATTGTAGAGTTATCAGAGTATTCTAGGAAAACTTCGTGGGACAGCAGTGGGAAAAATTAAACTTTATATGATTTAATAAAAAACCCGTGTCACATTTGTGATCACGGGCTTTTTTATGGAAGATTATTTAATGAAAAAGAAGATTATTTAATGAAAAAATCGTAAACAGAATCAATCACGATACCTTCTTCATTAGAACCGATGGCGATTGTATATTTGAATTTCAAATCATTCATGATTGTGGCAACCTCTTGACCACCGACGGCATCGAGCAAATCAGTACTAAGGAAGAACTCAATGAAGTGACGACGATTTTCTTTGGGGAGTTTTGTCAGCGCCATAACGTCATTGGGAGCGGTGGTGACCATCAAGTCAGTGTCCGTGTAAGCGACGTTAATCTTGAGCGGCATTTGAGCTGCAGCCGAAAGATCGATCGCGAGCGGTTGATTTTTATTCAAGTTGGCAAATTCGGGCAAGACGGTTGATGCTAAGAGTTTCACGCCAGGGATGATTTCGCCAATTTTTGAACCCGTAACGTTGACCGAGCCTTGGACGGTTTGCGTTGCCATATCCAAGCTATCGAGTGAGAAGTTGACACCACTGATGCCGTCAGAATAAGCGCGGATCTGAGGATCGGCGAGCATTTCAGGGATTTCTTTCATCGACGAAGCGATATTTGCGTAGAGCGGGCAGGCATAGTGCTTGGACGAAATGCGACTGCTGACGTCTGTGAAATAGGTAAGCGATTTGTTCAAATCAAGGTTGATTTTGAGTCCGACGAGCGAAGCAGCTTTAAGAAGATCTGAACTTGGCGTGTGGAGAGAATTGAGTTTAGCAAGCTCATCTTTGGCGTTCATGAGAATAACTGCTCTGAAGGACATTGTATTATCTTCGTTGAGCACCTGGGTGAATTTGACACCCGGGAACGAATTGAAGAGCTCTTGGGTTTCTGTGACGCAAGCTGAGCTGATCAGTTCATCGCCTGCACTGCTGAGTATGGCTTTGATAACCGGCGAATTGAAAAGATTGAGGAACTTGGTGTTATCCATCTTGGCGATGCTGGCATCCCTGTCACCGATCGTGCCGATGGTTTGTAGCGTGAGCGGATTTGCGGCAGGATTTTTGAGTTCAGCGAGTTCAGCTTCGGTCACATCAGCACTGACAACCGATAAGAAGACACGCGTTTTGGTGATGTTGAATGCAACTGCAGGCGTGATCTGTGTGCCGTCAATGGGTTCATTGAGCGCATAAATTGTCCAAACGTTATCTCCTGTGCCCACTTCTTTGGTAACGATTTCTGCGTCTTTGAGGAGTTTGCCAAACGAAGTAAAGCTCGTGCCTAGTTTGGCTTTAAATTTATCACCGTCAGCGATCGAGGTAATTGATACTAACTTCGTACCAGCGAGATAGAATACACTGTCGTGATGCAAATCGGGATCAAGACCCCAATCCGCAGCTTGGGATTTGTAATCTTTGATGAGTGCGAGGGCGCCTTCAATATCTTTAATCGCAGCGTCAAAACTGACTCGATCAGGGTCTGTGGGGCTGGGAGCATTCTCTTTGAGCGTTTTGATTGCGTTGTCGTAATAATTTGCTAGGAAACTAAACAATCCCATCATCTGATGCGAATTTGCATCAAAATTGCGCGTAGAAAATCCGTATAGGGTAGAATCTGCAGGAATATAAGCGAGCAGTGCATTGACTTCCGCTTTGTTCCAGACAGAAGGTGCAGCCGGGGCTGCGAGCGGTGCAGCAGCTGTCGCTGCATCAGCCGGGGCCGCTGGATTTGCAGGGTCTCCTGGATTTGCAGGGGCTTCTGAATTTGCAGGAGCGTTGGCATCTGTTGCTGAAGGGGCTGCTTCTTTCTTGCATGCGCCAATCGTGAAAAGCATTGAAAGGGCAGCTGCGCCAATGAGACTTTTTTTAAACATCTTTGATTTCCTTCTTCTTGTTAAATTCTATGAAGAAAAACGGCACCTGCCGTTACACAAACTACAATAAATTAGCGCTATACATTTGTTTTGGCAAGTGTATTGTTTCTATGCTTGGAATGACATTTATGTAAATTCTCTTTTTGGCTACTTTATGGTAGGGGGATGTCTCCCCCTGAGCGGCTATCTGCATTGCAGATACGCCGCTACCCCCTCTGCTTACGCTTCACAACGTTGTCTGCTAAAATCATCGCCTCTAAATGTAAATGATCTCAGTTACAGTTGATTCAATTCAAACATAATATCGATGTTGTTACGCGCTTATATGAATTTGTGATTAATAATAATATACTATAATTTTCCACGAATTGTTTTGTATCTATCTCTTGGAAGCGGCAGATCTTTAACAAATTTCTCTAATGCACATCTAACGACGACGACTTTCTCGCCCTGACTTGTATTGACGATAACTTTATCCCCAGGAACAATTGTTGCGTCGTTACAAATATAATCATAGGTTTTGCCGTTGGGCCAAAACTCTACACTCACTAAATGTAATAAGCTCTTGTCAGTATCTTCTTCTTTATCTTCGCAATCATTGTCCCAATCATCTTCGTCATCCCAGTTTACATCATCTTCGCAATCATTGTCCCAATCATCTTCGTCATCCCAGTTTAAATCATCTTCGTCATCCCAGTTTAAATCATCTTCGCAATGATTCTCCCAAGCATCTTCGTCGGTTATGTTTTCGTGGAGATCGTCAGGCAAACTGTCTTCGTCGGCATAAACTTCTTGATCTTTAGGGAGCGCGCAGTACGGGGTAATAAGTTCGATTAAATCTTTCGATCTAGAAAGATAAATAAGTTTATGCGGTGTTGTGTCAATATTCCAACAGTCCACCCAGGGATCAAAGTATAATTGTGAATTTTCATTAAAACGGGCTTCGAGTAATTCGACAATGTTTTCTCGAACACGTTTGAGTACACCTTCATCACCAAAATGTTTGGATGAGCGTCGAGCAAGTAGAGCAATGAAAGCTTGTTTGTAATAGTAGTACGCTTTGTTGAGATCTTTGCAAACGCCAATGCCTTCTTTAAAACAGCGAGCATAACGCCACGCAATATCTGCAAAAGAAGCGTGGTAGTTTTGCAATATCATTTCACTGAGAGCATTATTGTAAAGGTCTTTGAGCTTAGCGTAAATGACGTTTTCGTTTTTGGGCAAGATATAATGATTGTACATCATATCGAGCAATTTGTAGCTTGCCTCAACATTGCCGCCTAACGAGGCTGTTGTAAAATAACGTAGAGCTAGAGTGTAATTTGGGGTACCATCAATGCGTCCGTAGTAATAAATGTAGCCTAATGCGCAGTCAGCAGCAATGTCGCTGTATGTTGATGATAGCTGTTCAAGATATTTAGCGCTTTTAGCCCAGTCACAAGCATATAATTTGTTACCACCATAATAACTCCAAGCTTTAATTCTTAGGGCGTTGACGTTTTCGAGCTCTGCTTGTTGATCAGCGACGATTTGAAATACCTTGAGTAAAGGCTTGCTTGGATTTCCATCTAAAACGTGACAAAGATTGGCCTGCAAAAAGTCACGTTGAAGGCAAAGGGGAACTTCGCAGTGGTAGAGGGGTTTGCCAATGTTATTAAGGTAAGATTCTAGAAGTGTCACGCAATCTTGAAGCGCATGGTTGAGATCCGTTCGATAAGGATTAGAATTGTGCATCAATCGATCAAAACAGGCAATCATAACCATGTGTGCATTGCGTGGAATGAATACTTTGTTTTTTTGATTTAATTCTAAAGTGTCAAGGTAGCTTGTATATACATCGTGATGTTGATTATCTAAACCAATGTATTTGTAAAAATAATTGTAAATTGGTAAAATATAGTTACCTAAGATGTCTTGAAAGTGGGTATATTGAAACCGTCGGAGTGCAGCAAGAAGATCCTCTGGTGTAAATTGTATGGGGCTAGAAATTGTGAAATTGTAGTAAGGCTGTGCATCGTTTAAAAGTTGATGGATATTTAATTGTCCGCGCAGGAAGAGGCGCAGTCGCTTAGTTTTGCCATCAGGCGTGAGGTCGATCGTGGGTATCTGGGTGACGCGGCAGGCTTCGGTAATCGGCAAGGGCGTATTAAAAATTGGTTGGCACGTACGACTGAAGTAGCCATATTTTCCATGGTTTGCAGGTGTTTTGGCATACCATCGTCCTCGTTCGTCGAGACCTGCAATTTGTGCTAGAACGGATCCATGTTTTAAGTATTTCGGGGTATGATGCAGCGTATCCGGTTGGTGTTCAATGCGTACAAAATCACCTATCTTTAGTGGGCATGGTTGTTCTGTTGAGGCGTTGACGGGGGCTGTAATCGCGTTGAGCTCTGAATGTGGTGCTTGTGGGATGGGGGTGTCGTTGCTGAAATCTTCTACCCATTCGATATCTTCATCGCGGATAATTTGGATTTCTTTTTTGAGCTTTTGGTTTTCGTGTATGCGTTTTTGTTTGCGATATTTTTGAGATCGTTTGCTCATACTTCGATACACTCTTAAATGTGTAATAAATATTCTATAAACTTTTTATAATCGTTTTGCGAGGGAGCTTTTGAGGGGGCTTAGCAGTTGAATTTGTGCTTGTGAAAGGCGTCATTCATGGGGGAGAAACGCTTCGTTGATTGCGAGCTATGCTTAGTAATGCAAGTGTAGATGCCCCAACTTAAAAATTATCTTAATGAATAAATTTATAAAAATCTACGTATTTTTTGTACCATAATCTGTTTGTTTGCTAGAGTTAAATTGGCGAAAAACGCTTTTTTATAAGCGGCGTATCTGCGAGAGCAGATAGCCGCTTGCGCCGTCCGTATTGCGTGAGCAATAGGCGGCGCGCATTATGATCCTATCAAAAAGTGGCGTATCTGCGAGAGCAAATCGTCGCGTATGAGGTGGGGCAAAAAGCGAGTCGTGTGAAGCGCGAACATTAAAAATAGCATGCCAAGTCTTGAATGAACTCTGTTGTGTGTGTTAAACGCATAATAGCGCACACTGCATCACAGAGATTTCAAGCGTGAGGCGTTTTTCTCAAATTCCTGGGATGTACTGGCATGCGGCATGCGTTCATTTTAGATGGATTGGGGTGGCACGCGTTCCCCCAAAAGTATAGAACATAAATTGCGCGCGCGTAGAATGCGACGTCCTGGTTTGAACAGGGGACATACTTGATCTTTGGAGATGGTTCACGATGCTGCATCGAAAAAATATATGGATAGGTTTATCTGCCATTGCTGCGTTGCTTTGTGGTTGTCATGAAAAGGCCACGGGGGTACCCGACGATGGTTTGGTTGCAACCTCTGGTGCCGAAAAAGCTAGCGCTGAACTTGCGGATAACAGCAAAAATGCTGTCGCAGGAACGGGGAATGAACTAAGACTTTTGCAGTATGCCCTCATTTTTGTAAATGCGCGCTATGTTGAACCCAAACGCGTAGATTGGAAAAAAATGACGGTGTACGCGCTTGATGCGATTCAAAAACAGATTCCAGAAGTTGTTGTGGCCTTCGATAAACGTATTGATGATTCGCCAACATCGCTCACGCTTCGCGTAAACCTTGCTCAAAAACAAATTTCCCTGAAAGAAATTCGATCTTTGGCGGATACACACAACATCTGTATCGAAGCTTTCAATTTTGTATTTGAAAATCTCAACGATCCTCAAAATGAAGCTGAGATTGAGTATGCCATGGTCAATGGTATGTTTTCGACACTTGATCCGCATACGAATCTTCTGCCGCCCTACATGTTAGAAGATATGATGACGGGCAACGGCGGTTTTGCTGGATGCGGTTTCGTCGTTGGTGTACGCGATAATCAACTGACGGTCATTTCACCGATGGAAGGCGCGCCTGCTTGGCGCGCTGGGATCAAGGCTGGCGATATGGTTGTGCGTATCGATGATGAGTCTACCGAAAATATGCCGCTTCAGGATGCCGTCGATCGTATGCGCGGTGAGTCTGGCTCAAAAGTGACGTTGTATATTTTGAGACGTGGTTGGACGGAACCCAAGCCATTCGTGATTACGCGTGAGAATATCGTCGTTAAGAGCGTGACGAGTAAAGCGCTCAAAAAAGATAATATTGGTTATCTCAAACTGAAATCGTTCGATCAAACGACGGCTGCGGAAGTGAAAAATCATTTGAAATCCCTTCATGCAGAGATGCCCAAAATGGCTGGTCTTATCATTGATCTTCGCAATAACTCGGGTGGACTTTTGCTTCAATCGACTGAGATCGCCGAACAATTCCTGCAAAAAGGCGATACAATTGTTGCTGTAGAAGGCCCCGGTTCCACGGCTGATGATCAGATTTCTGCAACAATCACGGGTCCCGAACGCGGATATCCAATCGTTATTCTGACGAACGAAGGAACGGCTTCAGCTTCCGAGATCGTTTCGGGTGCGCTCCAGTTCCACAATCGTGCAGTGATTATGGGCGAGCGAACGTTTGGTAAGGGTAGCGTTCAGATTATGAAGGAACTTCCCACTTCGAGCGCTCCCAAGACAAATTCAAAATTTGCCAGAGATATGCAGGCAAATGCGAATGAAATATGTGCGATCAAAGTGACCAGTGCACAGTATCTTACGCCTGGTGATATCTCCATTCAGGGCGTTGGCATTATTCCTGACGTTCGTTTTACGCCGCAATACGTCGACAAAGAGACGGGCACCAATCTTAGCTATAACCGACACGTGCGCCGCGAAGACTCTTTGGAACAATCGCTGCATAGTGAAAAAACGGTTAAACGTCAGTCGTTTAGAGAATTGAGTTACCTCTATCAGCCAGCAAAAGAAGAGGAAGAGCGTGCCAAAGCCCTCGGGCTTACGACGCACGATTTGCGTTCGACTGAGGATTACACAGAAGATGACGAAACGCGTTTCGCGATCAGTTTCCTCAAACAGGTTAAATCGAGTGATCGCGCAGCAATGCTCGAAAGTTCCGTTGCATTTTTTGATAATTATTTGAATGATTACAACAAAATCGTCACCAAAACACTCGCAGAACTGGGGGTGGACTGGACGCTTCACGTCGTCGACAAATCGAACTTCGTCATTGCGCCCAAAGCGAATGACTTTTCGTGGGGGTTCGAAATGGACGGCGTTCCGGTGTCGGTCAGCGATGCCGGCAAACTTTCGCTCGACCTGGCAAAACGCGGCCAAGAACAGGTGATTACAATGTGGGCGCGTAACGATTCGGCCAATACCTACGAGGGTGTCACGGCGCTCATGGTTACAAATCAACCCTATTTCGACGAACGAGAATTTGTCTTTGGCACCATGGCTCCAGGCGAAACACGTCGTTGGGATATTAAACTTAAAGTACCCTATTCGGCTGAAGCGCGTGAAGATGTCGTTGAGATTGACTTCACGGCTCGCCGTATGTTTGATGCTGCTGCGAAAAAATGGGTTTATGTCAAATCTCCTTGCGTTCCCGCAAAAGACGCAACGGGCAAAGATAAGTGTGAATGGCCTCGACCGACGTTCGATGCGCGTATCGTCCCCGTCAACAAACCTCGTTTTGCTTGGACGGCCTGGGTTGACGATTCTAGACGCGGAAATGCAGACAGTGCTTTGTCTCGCGGTGAATCCGTCGATATGTATGTTTGGGTTAAAAATGATTCTGACGTCGATTCGGATAAGGTTGTCGTCGCTTTGGGCAATGAATCTGGAAGCGGTGTACTGCTTCAGAATGCGCGTGTTCAACTCGATCCGATCCCTGCCGGTGGCGCTCGTTTGGCCCATCTCTCGTTCGATATCAGTACCGATCGCCCGCAAAAACCGCCTACCAAACGCATTAAGCGCAATAAGCCGTTTGAACCCGATTCGGCGTCCCTCATCTTAATGATCGACGACAATACCTATTCGGTCGAAACTTCTGAATCTATTACAATTCCAGTCCTGTCCTCCCCAGCCACGCCTTCTCATGACGCTAAAACGCCAGCCATCCTTCTCGAAAAGTCGCAGATCTCCGCTGACCTCGATGGTAAGATCGTCATCGCTTCACCTGCTCAAAGTCAGGTCGTCCTTACGCGCTCTGCTAATGATCAAATGAATATCGTTTGTTGGCCCGAAGATGAGCTCTTGCCTTGCGCTTTTGCACCTAAATCTTCTGTGAAACTCGATGGGGTGCCCGCTGACAAAGCTGCTTCAATTATGGAATTTGCGAAAAAAGCCGAGGAAAATTCAAATAAACCCGCGCTACCGAAGTTCTCTGATCCAACAGACGCTGAAAAAGAAAAATCCTCTACCCCGAAACTCCCGCTTCCGCCTAAGCCAGAATCGCCTTTTGCGCCTAAATTCTTGACCTACGCACCGACCGTTAAGTTTATTACAGAACCGCATACCGAAGATTCGTCGACGGTGACGGTTTATGCAGAAATCTCTGACGACGAGATGCTTAAATCTTACGAAGCTTATGTCTGGACTATGAATGGTCTTCAATATCAGATCGAAAAAATCGACTATGCTTTGGTGACCACGCCGAGCAAAAAGCTTGCGATTGAACTACCGCTCAAAAAAGGCGACAACAGTCTGGTTGTGATCGCGCGTGACCGTAAAGATATTGAGGGTTCTGCTGTTCTTCATATCCAACGAAAGTAATTCATTGTTGATAAATTCCAAAAAAAAAAGCCGCATTTCTTCATGCGGCTTTTTTTTTGGAATTTGCTTTTTTTTGCAAGTAGTGAAATAAACACTTGGTAGAAGGCGTTTCCTAGTGCCGTTTCTCCTCTACCTTTTGTAGAGCGTTGTTTGGACTTATGGGGAACGCAATGGATTATATCCGCCGTTAAATGGCGTGACTCAAGGTGTTTTATGAAAAGCATGAAGGCGTTCATTTTGTCTGCGCTTGCGATTGGCACTGCTTTGGGCACTGTCGGTTGCAAACCTGAAATCGCAGAAGTTTTGGAAGATTATTGTGAATTTCAAAAAGGTTGCGGTTACGTAAATGTTAATCAAGAAACGCAGTATCATAATATTAAAACCTGCGATCGTTTTCACAGAGATCTTCTCGATAATACAGCTCAGGGCCGAGCGTCTGGCTGCAAAGATGATGTTACCGATTTTTTCATCGATTTTATGAATGCCCAAATGGATTATGGTTGTGATGCGACGCTGATGCAGACCTTTAATCGCAGCGACGACACGCGTGCATCCATGGCCGAAATGATTACGTGTATTCGGGAAAAAAGCTCCAGTGGCAACAGCGACATTTCACAGGAAGACGTGGCGGATATGGGATTGAGCGTTGTTGAAACGCTCGAACTTGACCTCAATCAAATGGACGTTGTTTCTTGCGAAACTCTGATCGGGGCACTCATGCCTGAGAAAGTTGAAACTGTTTGTCCACTTGTCAAAGAGGGTGTTTTTATCAACATGACAAGCGATCTATGTGATGGAGTGCTTCCAATGTTTGTTGCCGAAGGCATTGCGCATCGCATTTGTGCACTGTTTCCCGAAGGCAGTGAAGATATGATGGATAGTGGCGAGTAATTTGCCTGGGGTGATGATTTGTTATTTTTGTGGGGGAAGTCGGTAGATTATCGTTTCAAATGCATAAAAATGAAGAAGGACCGCATCAATCCGGTGTATGATGATTTTGCGTAACTACACATACGGAGGTTTGATGCGATCATTTGCTCATTTTACGTTAAACGA
>JAZRWH010000131.1:0-14992 GCA_045599585.1 Myxococcota bacterium | reverse complement strand
AAGGAACTGACTTTACTAAGGTCTCTGACAGCTATATCAAACGTGTCTGTAATGAAATTAATCAGAGACCTCGAAAAGTACTTGGTTGGAAGACACCGGAAATGGTTTACTCAAATATGCATTTGGATTGACAATTTTCCGCCTCCCCCTGAGCGTCTATCAGCGAAGCCCTGTGTGCACTTTTTGAAGACTTTGTCTGTTGGGCTTCGCTGATACGCCGCTACCCCCTCTTCGCCTTCGGCGATGATTGTTAAACCTATTGATACAATTATTATTTGTATCAGCTTGCAAAAAAATGCTTTTCAAGGTGTGTTGACTTAAACAAGTTTAACCCCAAAAAATGAATACATGTTAGAAGGTTCTTGTTTTGCATCCGGATTTAGCTCCGGTCGTTTTGCGGTTTAACATATTTTATAGAGGTGAATACTATGGATGAGTCGAGTCCTTTAGAAGGCATGAGCCGAGGCAAAAAAATTCTCATTGTCGTTGGCGTAATCGTTGCGTTGGTAGCCGCGTCAGCACTTTATATGTTTTTAGCAAAGCTTGAACCGCGTGACTTTGTAAGACTCCCCGAGGGGGTTTTGGATGATGCGATCTACGCTGCTCAACAAAAAGACGTTAAAGCTTTTAAACGCCTTTTTACAAAAGAAATGCAGGAAAAGATTCAGACCATGCACGATTCCAATATGAACCGTGAACTTGGCGTGACCAGCGATCGAGAGAACGCTGACTTGTTCTGGACGTGGGATACCCTCATGGAACGCATGGCCAAACAGGGGGGCTTTGAGGTTACCCCGCAATCGACAAAGCTTATTGACTATATGGTTGATGGGACGGCCAAAATCGAGATCGTTTATGTAGATAAAGAACGCAATAAAGAGAGACAGAAAAACTATACGCTTCATCGAAATGGTGGCGTATGGAGAATCGATCTGAAGTCAGATGCTGACTTCGTTAAAGCTTATAGACAGTCAGTCAAAAGTCTTACGACTTCGAGAGATTATGATGATCGGGATGCCGATTAATAACTCAGGAGATTTTATCAAATGAAAACAGGGACAAAAAAAATAAGTCTATTCTTATTTTTGCTCATAAGTCTGTCCCTGACGGGATGCTTCAGCCCTGTCAAATACGGGGCTAAGCTCGAACAAAACCCTACAGAGCTGCATTACGGAGATCTAGTCCTAACAGGTGAAGTGCGCGACCGTTGGTGGGAAGCGTACGGAGATGAGGCGCTCAACCAGTTTGTTGAGACCGTACTCAGTGAAAATATTTCGCTCCAGATTGCCTACCTGCGATTATTAGACGCAGAAATTGCGTTAAAACAGGCAAAAGCAGGGTACTATCCAACGGTCAGTGCAAATATTGGCTTGGGATACGGCGGAAATGTTTCCGAACAAAGTATGTCAGATCCTAGTTACAGCTTAGGCGCTTCCGTGGGCTATGAAATAGATCTTTGGGGAAAAGTTCGGGCTGAAGCTGCTGTCAGTGAATTATCCATGTACGCTGCGCAGGATTCGGCAGAAAGTGCAGCCATTTCACTCGTTTCGAATGTTGTAACGCAGTGGTTCAATATTCAGTATTACAAAGAACGCAAAGCTTTAACGGAACAGCTTCTTGAGCTTTCCGAGTCCTACTACGAGATCGTTCAACAGTATTATCAGAGTGGACAAACGACGGGTATGGATGTCCTGGAACAGAACAATCAACTCGAAACACTGCGTTCGACGATCCAAACGCAAGAGATGAATATACGCGTCGCAGAGCGCGCCTTGGAGATCCTGGCGGGAGGAAAAGTGCGTCCTGTGGTATCGGGCAACCTCCCTCAGCCCATCGATATCGGTGGTACTGTCGACGTGGATGCTTTGCTCACGAGACGGCCTGACATTCGAAGCGCACTTCGCAGCGCACAACAGGCAGATGCCCGCGTCGTCATTGCAATCGCTAACCGCTTGCCAACGCTCAGACTCAGTGCCTCTCTCTCATTTCGTTCGGCAGATATTACGGAACTCTTCAAACGCATGATCTGGGATTTGGCCGGCAATTTTGTTGCCAGTATCTTTGATGGTTTTAAACAGTCTACAGCGATTGATCGCGCCAAAGTGACGTACTTGCAGCAGAGCATGGCTTACGGTGTGACCGTCATGGATGCCGTTGCTGAGGTGGAAAAAGCTTTGTTGACGCTTCAACTCCGTGAACAGGAACTCACAAATTCTCAAGACAAGCTTGCGCGTCAAACGAACATTCTCGATGTTTCTCGTAGTTACTACGCCTCGGGGCTGATCGATTACAATCGAATCCTCAATGCACTTAAAAGTTATATTTCTGATGCACAGAGTGAACTCGATGCGCGCCGAAGTCTTTTGCTCGCTCAACTCGACGTCTTTAAGGCGATGGGCGGTGGACCGTGGATTGAGGATGTCTCTAAAGCCGGACAGGAAAAAGCAAAACAGCTGTTCGAGCAACTCGATGAAGACGATGGCAATGACGACAAAAATAAAGAATAGTTTTGTCAATTTTTGCGCAAATACATGCGTATAATGACAAATTATACTTATGTATAATCGCAATGATCTATAAATTATCGTTATTATAATATATAATAAATTCGATGATTTCACCCTGACAGAACACAAACCACTGAGCATAAAAATCAGTCTGTGTTCAGGAGGCAGAAGCATAAGCATGAAATTAAAACCCTTTATCATACAAACAATTATCGCTGTGATCGTCGTTTTTATCGGCGTTTGTGTCTGGAAGCAGTACACGAATAACAGCGTTACAGCCCAAAAAAGACCGAGAATGGATTCGGGCGTTCTCGTCGAGGTTGTGACCGTTGAAAAAACGGATCACATCGTCGAGATCACTGGAACGGGACAGGTCGAAGCGAGTCGTACACAGGCGCTAAAAAGTGAAGCCAATGGGCGTGTTACTTGGATTAGCGAAGAATTTTATCCTGGGGCAAGAATCAAAAAAGGTACTGTTATTGCAAAGATCAATACTGAAGATTATGCGATTAAACTAGCCAACGCCAAGATTCAGCTTCGCCAACGTGAAGTGGCACTCTTCCAGGAAGAAGCTAAAGGTAAAGCTGCAGAGACTGAATTGCAGATGCTGAAAAAAAGCATGGGTGCAAACGAACTGAATGATACGCAAACATCGATCATCAGACGACAACCTCAGCTTCAAAATGCCTTGGCTGACGTAGAAATGGCCAAAAATTCTCTCAAACAGGCTCAGCTCGACTACGATCGAAGTATTGTCAAAGCCCCTTATGATGGCGTTGTTAAATCGATCAATATTTCGTTGGGCGATTACGTTTCGGGCGCGACGCAGCTTGGTACGCTGCTCGCTGTGGACGAGTTTTGGATCATGTTGAGTCTCAGTCCAAGCAATGTGGGGTGGTTAGGCGTTGGCAGTGATCTTAAAGGGCTTGCGGCTCAAGTCACGTACGACATTGGTGGTCAAACCGTTACGCGCGAGGCGCAGGTGAAATCGATTCAGCCTGAAGTCGAAAGCCTCGGACGCATGGTACAGGTCTTGTTGGCCGTCAAAGACCCGTTGGGTGAACCCGAAAATCAACCGCTTTTGATTGGGTCGTTTGTCAAAGCGACTATTTTTGCGACTGAACCGCTCAACAGTATTGAATTGCCTCGTGCGTATGTCCGCGAAGGCAACCTGGCTTACGTTTGCTCGAAGGACAACAAACTCTTGCTGCGCTCTTTGACCACGCCTTACCGCACGGAAGACTACGTCTACGTAACGGATGGTCTCTTAGACGGCGAACGCGTCGTTACGACGCTCATTAGCTCTCCCGTCGAAGGCAGAAAACTTCGCGTAAAAGGTGAAACCACCGAAGTTGGCGAAGTGAGTACCGATACCGGCCAGGGACACGGTCGTGGTTTTGGCGGACCGCGCTGATGCGTTCAAACGCTTGTTGCTCGTGATCTTATTAATCTCGAATGAATAACGTCACGCGCCGCAGGCGAAGGGGGGGTAGCGGCGTATTTGTAAAGCCCAAGGCGCCGATTCATAGATAAGGCGCCTTGGGCAAACAAATAGCCGCTCAGGGGGAGACTTCCCCCTTTAAATTTAACATATATAGACGCCCTCTTTTTTGAATGTATTTCGATTTATATCATTTAATTTAAAATATCCTTTTGTAGTTTCGTACATCGCTGCATCTTGGCGAATGTTTCGAACCATTTTTAATGGAGAACACGTTCTTTGGAAGCTCCAGGCAATCAAATAAACCAAACGCCTCCCAATCATGGGATGCCCAATGCCGAACCGGAATCGCCCAATCAGGCGCCGAATGATTCGGCTGAAAAAAGGAAATCACTCTTTCGTGGTCCTTTGGCGTGGATGGCGCAAAACCATGTCGCTGCCAATCTCCTATTTTTTATGTTTCTCATTGCGGGTCTGCTCATGCTTCCGTCGCTTCGACGTGAACTCATGCCCAGCACCGAAACAGAACGCATCATGGTCACAGCTTCGTACCCAGGGTCTTCTCCGGACGAAGTTGAAGAAGGGATCGTCATTGCCATTGAAGAAGCCGTTCGTGGCATCAATGGCGTCAAAACGATCAATAGTACAGCCTCTGAAGGTTCGGGTAGCGTCACGATAGAACTCGTTGAAGGTGCGGATATGATGCGTACCAAAAACGAGATTCAGCGCGCTGTTGACCAAATTACGACATTTCCGAATGAAATGGACAAACCCAACATTCGCGAAATGACGATGAAGTCGTCCGTCCTTTTTGTCATTGTTTATGGCGATACAAACAAAGCGGCTTTGCGTGAAGTGGCCGAGGAAGTGCGCGATGACTTGATTTCACAGAACGGCGTTACGGTCGTCGAACTTCAAAACGTCGAAAGTCCCGAAATCGCCGTTGAGATTTCTCAAGAAGCCGTCCAAAAATACGGTCTTAAGATCGCTGATGTTGCCAGTGCGATTAGCTCAAGTTCGATCGACTTGTCGGCAGGCAGCCTTAAGTCCGAAAACGGTACAGTCATGCTGCGTACTGAGTTGCGCAAACGGTACGCGAGTGAGTTTGAAAGTGTCGTGCTGAAAACAAGCAGCGACGGTAGGACGGTCACGTTAAACGACGTCGCCAAAATTACCGATACGTTTGCTGAATCCGATTATTCTGCTTCGTATAACGGAATGCCCGCCGTTCAAATGACCGTTTATAGCACGGGCGATGAAACGCCAATCGGTGTCTCGGATGCAGTACGCAAGTATTTGAGTGAGCATGAAGGTACCTACCCGGCCGGCATTAACGTCGGCATTCGCTCTGACCGTGCAGACTCTTATCGCGTTCGTATCGATTTGTTGATGAGTAACGCCTATTTGGGTCTCATCCTCGTACTCGTCTTTATCGGTCTGTTCCTCGATATCCGAATTGCTTTTTGGTCGGCGATGGGCATGCTCACGGCTTTTATCGGTTCCGTCGCCGTCATGGTCATGTTCAATGTTTCGTTTAACATGATTTCGCTGTTTGGCTTTATTCTGGCGCTCGGTATCGTCGTCGATGACTCGATCGTTATCGGTGAAGCTGTCTATTGCCATCGACAAGACGGTAATAAAGGTATTATCGCTTCGCTACTCGCTCTGCGAGAAGTCGCAGTTCCCGTTGTATTCTCGGTCTTGACATCGATCATTGCCTTTATCCCGATCCTTTTCATACCGGGTATGCTCGGCAAAATGTACCGTGATCTGCCGGTCATCGTCATCATTATTCTTTGTATTTCAATCGTTGAGTCGATGCTCATTCTGCCGGCCCACTTATCGGGCATGCGCAATCGTACTGAAGGTTATATTCGTATCATTCAATATATTCAGGTGCGCATTGCGGCATTTTTTGAGCGTATCATTAATAAATACGTCAGACGATTTATTACGGTCTGCGTCAATACGCGTTACATCGTTGTCGCGGTCATGATCGCCATCTTACTGGGAACGGTCGGCTACGTTTTGAGCGGCCGCATGAAATACACGATGATGCCCGAAGTAGAAGGCGATCAGGTTACGGCAACGATTCGTATGGCTGAAGGCAGTCCTGTCAGCCGTATGAAGGAAGTCGAAAAATTCTTCCTCGCAAAGACAGAAGAGGCCATCGATGAAATCGGCCGCGACACGGTCGTTGGCGTCTATTCACAAGTTTCTGGCGGAAGTTCTGCTACCGTTCAGGTCTACCTCAAACCAGCGACCGAACGTGACTACGTTTCAAGTGCGTTTGCAAACGTTTGGCGTCAAAAGGTTGGCGAGATCGCTGGTGTTGAAGCTTTAAGTTATCGGTTCAACCAGGGACCTGGCGCTGGCGGTGCTGGCGCACAGTTCCGTCTTTCGCACCGTGACAGCGATGTACTCGATGCCGCTGCCGACGAGTTTGCAGCCCGTCTTAGAACCTACAATGGTGTCAATGACGTCGATGTCAATACGGCAGCAGGGAAGGCTCAGCTTTCGTACAAACTCAAACCTGAAGCGCGCAGTCTCGGTATTACCGAAGCTGATTTCGCACGTCAGCTCCGTGCTGCCGTCTATGGTTCCGAAGCTTTGCGTCAGCAGCGCGGACGAAATGAAGTCAAGGTCTTCGTTCGTTATCCGAAGGAAATGCGTACAAGTGAAGCTCTTGTCGAAGATTTCCTAATTCGTACGCCTTCGGGTGGACAAATTCCGCTTTCCGAAGCTGCGACGATGGAGCGCGGTCATGCCTTCAAAAGCATTTCGCGTATTAATGGCAAACGCGTCTTGAACGTTAGCGCAGAAATCAATGGTGAAGTTACGACCGTTGAACAACTTATGGCGAAACTCAAAGACAAAGACATGGCCGAGCTCCAGTCTAGCTTCCCCGGACTCACCGTGAGCTTGGGTGGTATGCAGGCCGATAGCGCCGAAACGAACTCCAAAATGGCGCTCTACTTCCTGTTTTCGATCTTCGCTATGTATGGCATGCTCGCAATCTCCTCGCGCTCTTACATGCAGCCGGTCATGGTCTTGCTCGCGATCCCGTTCGGCTTTGTTGGTGCAATCCTTGGACACATATGGTTGGGGTATGGCTTAAGCCTCATCAGTATCCTCGGTATGATTGCGCTTTCGGGTGTCGTCGTTAACGCGTCCATCGTTTTGACGAGCGTCGTCAATGACTTCCTCAAAGAAGGGATGACGCTCTACGAGGCTGTCATTGAAGGTGCTACGCGCCGCTTCCGACCAATCTTCCTTTCGGTTATGACCACGTTTCTTGGCGTTTTCCCGATGATTCTCGAAAAATCCAAAGAAGCGCGCTTCCTCATTCCGATGGCGATCTCTTTGGGCGTCGGCGTTCTCTTCTCGGCGATCATCACGCTCATTATTGTTCCGTGCTGCTACGTCATCCTTGACGACGGCAAATCGCTCCTCAAGCGAATCTTCGGCAGCTCTAATGAGGACGATGACAATAGTATCCCTGAAGAAGCGATCATGAAACGCAAACAAGATATGAAGAGAGCTTCTTTGGACAAAGACAATAAATAATCGTTCGTGCGTTTGTTTTGATTGCGCGGGCTATCGCCAAAGGCGATACGCCCGACGCTAAGCCGCTATCGCCATAGGCGATACGCGGCTTTTTCTTTTTGCGGGTTTTGCTCAAATCAAATTGATAGCCATGCACTCTCCATGTTCTCTTTATGACATATGCTCCGATTGAGCTGTAACAAATAATCAAATTTATACTTGCACTTGATAGATAGTTGTGTTAGCTAATCCTAAAACTTATACTAATAAGCTTGGAATTTAATCCCAACCTAAAAAAGAAAAATGGAGCATGGTATGAAAAGGATTACTATACTTACTGCTATTTTAAGTTTTGCACTCGTTTCATGCAATAAAGAGGAAGAAGTTAACACAGCAGCCAGCAATGAAGTTGTCTTGGTGCAGGTTGCTGAAAACTCCGATGCGGCTCAAAATGTACAAGTTGTTGTAACGTCCGATACAGCTCAAAATGTACAAGATGCTGAAACATCCAATATAGCTCAAAATGACAAAATAGTTTCATTCAGCGCTAGTGATCTTAACAAGATTCCCGAGGGCTATGTTTGTCCCAATGTGAATCTGCCTAAAGATGATCGTCCGGATTGGATGAGTATCGGCGCTGGTGGTAGCGCTAAATCGTCCGGAAAGAGCGCTAAACCGTCCGGAAAGAAGGCGAGTAACAGTGCCATGCCAAGTCTGTCTGCAGGAGGCGGTGGTGGGTATGGTATGCATCAATTTAATCACACTATACCTCAATTTAATACGGAAGAATTTACGACGTTTGCGCCGAATGGATTTATGAGTGTTTCAACTTCTCCACTTTCGACGTTTGGTGCGGATGTCGATACGGCTTCTTATGGATTTTTTAGACAATCCATTAACAAAAGTTATAAACCGCTAAATTTGCCGCTACGTACGGAAGAAATGGTTAACTACTTTAAGTATGATTATCCTGCACCGCAGCCAGGTCAGCCTTTCTCCGTCACAGCAGAACTCGCTGTTTCTCCGTGGAATCCCAAGACAAAATTGCTTCAGATCGGTATTCAAACAGCAAAACAAGAAGTCGTACCGCCCTCAAACATTGTCTTTCTACTCGATGTTTCTGGTTCGATGTGCAGTAGTGAAAGACTGCCGCTTCTTAAAGATGCACTCCTTAACATGATTCCCGAAATGCATGCAGCAGATCGTATTTCGATTGTGACGTATGCCGCAAGTCAAGTCCTTGTTTTGGACGGCGCTTCGCCTACAGCCTGTCGCAGTCAGCTCTCGCGTGCACTCGAAGGGTTGCAGTGCGGCGGTTATACGGATGGAGGTCGAGGCATTCAAATGGCCTACGAAGAAGCCGAAAAACATTTCATCAAAGGTGGAAATAACCGCGTCATCCTTGGTACGGATGGTGATCTCAACGTCGGTATGACGAGCACCTCTGAGCTTACAGCCTTCATAGAAAAGAAGCGCGATTCAGGCATCTTCCTCTCCGTTTTGGGGTTCGGTACGGGTAATTACAAAGACAACAAACTCGAAGCAATTGCTGACCACGGAAATGGTAACTACCATTATATTGATACGATTCTCGAAGCGCGTAAGGTTCTCATTGAAGAGCGCGAATCTACAATTTATACTGTTGCTAAAGACGCAAAATTCCAGGTCGAATTCAATCCAGCTAAGATCAAAGGCTATCGTTTGATCGGCTATGAGTCGCGTAAACTCAACGCCGAAGACTTTGCGAATGACCAGAAGGATGGTGGCGAGATCGGCTCGGGCGCACAAGTAACGATTCTGTATGAATTGGTCGAAGCCGATTCGGATTTTGAAGTGCCCAATGTTAATACAAAATATCAAAAGCCTCAGGTTATCGAAAGTGACGAATGGCTCACGATCAACGTGCGCTACAAAGACCCCAACGGCACCAAGAGCAAACTGCTTAGTTATCCGGTAGGCGCTTCACTCATGACTGGTACGATGTCTAATAATATGAAACTCGCTTCGGCTGTTGCCCAAGTTGCGATGATACTCAATCAATCCGAATTCGTCGGCACAGCGACCTATGACAGCATTCTTAAGCAGCTTTCCGAAATCAGTCAAAGCAGCCGCGATCCCTATCGCGATGAATTTATCGATCTCGTCAAACGTCTTTCGAAGATGTAATTTTTTGTAATATTATCATTTAAGCGACGTGCACATTGTGCGTCGCTTTTTTTTGCTTCGCCTATTCGCTTGCGCGAATACGGCTCGCTTCGCCGCTATTGCTAATGGCAATACGCGGCGAATTGTATAAAGCGAGTTCAAGATTAGTACTTTGCTGAAGTATTGAATTAGACAATTGGTGAAATTATGAATATTTTCGCCAAGGTATGGGATGTACGCACGTGTGTTAAGAGATCTACGCTTCGTGATGCGGCTCAAGAGCCGTATTCGACTGTGAGGATCGTGTGACACAAACATTAAGATTTGAGCTGTGCGAGACCGAAAGTTGTGCCGCCGAAGACGTACTGACCGCGCTCTGTGCCGTTGAAATAGGTTTGTTCAGGTCATTTTGAGTTTGAAGTCCCGGGACAAAGCGCGGATAGCGTACTCTGCGTGAGGTGATGACCTTGTTCGGCTTAACCTCGATTGAGGATTGTTCAAAGCGCGGCTTTCTTAAGGCGATACGTTTGGCACGTCTCAGCGTTTCTTCAAGTTCGAGGTCGTATTTAGAAAAGAGGGTATCGACCCAGGGCATAGCTAACGCAGCACGTCCGCCCATCGCGCCCAGTACGGCGCCTACGGCTGCCGCATTCGTGTCGGTGCAGCCCCCGCCTAGAATGCTGCTGCGTATTGAGGCAACAAACCCAGTACTGTGCCACAATTCGTAAAGCACGCGTTGAAGGGTGATCAGGTTGGAACTGCTATTTTCTCGATCCGAAAGGGGAACCGTGTAATAAGATTCGATGATAACTTCGTTGACTTGTCGCGATTTGACGTATTTTTGCAAACCATCCCAAATATGAAGCTTTGAAGCGCCACGAAGGGCCATGGCGAGGGTAAGCGCGTAGAGCTGACAGACTTCACGCGTTTGGCTGTCGACGTGTGTAAAGCGCGTTGCATCGTCGATAAGTTTGAGAAGTCTAGGTTCATCTTCGACGCGCCAAGCGGTGAGTACGATTGGAATTTGTCGAACGAGCAAACTCGCACTGTTGAGGGCTCCAAAATCGTACTCGGGAGCTTTGGCCCACAACGTACGTGCCGAGAGTCGTTCTCGAACGCCAAAAATTAAACTCGTGACGCGGTCGATATCGATTGGCGAGCTTTTTGCCCAGCGCTGATAAGCGCGGATGAGGGCATTGTAGCGCATACCGTTATCATCGATCGTTGCGAGTCCAAGGGAAAGCATAAGGCTTTCGTCACTCATTTCATGAACTTCCCAGCCGATCTCGTGGTGTTTTTGTTCGAGTGTTTGTGCTTTTTCAAAAAGATAGGGATTGGCAACACAATCACCGAGCAAAGCTCCAAGAATGGCACCTTCAACACGATCTTCAAACTTCATCATAGCCTCCTTGTGGCAGTAAGCGAGGCCTTTCCTCGCACTACAGTAGTGCCAACGAGGTGGCATTTCGTTACATTTTTTCTTTATTTTTTTTTCGAGGGGCGTGAAAAAGCGAAAGATTGTGCGACGATTCAGCGTTGAGTCGTCGGGGTATTTTGTGCGTTTTGGGGGACAGAGGATTTATGTCAGAACAAACGATCACCGGGGCGACGCTTTATGTAGTCGCGACGCCCATCGGCAATCTTGAAGATATTTCGCCGAGAGCTTTGGCTGTCTTGAATGGCGTTGATTTTATTTTGTGTGAAGATACGCGTCATAGCTCCATTTTGTTGGATCACTATCAGATACGCAAAAAGCTAGTCAGTTATTTTGCGCACAACGAAGCACTGAGGACGGATCAGTTTTTACCGGCGCTTTTGGATGGACAATCGGCGGCCATTATTACAGATGCAGGAAGTCCCGGCGTTTCGGATCCTGGAAGTCGCATTGTAGCGGCGTGTCACGAGGCTGGTATTCGTGTATGTCCCATTCCAGGTTGTAGTGCAGTTGTCACGGCGATTTCTGCCGCAGGATTTTACGAATCGCCATCGTTCCGCTTTATCACGTTTTTTCCGCGCAAACAGAGTGAACGCGTGGAAGTTTTTGAACGTGTCAAAACAGATCCAGCGGTTTTGGTAGGGTATGAGTCGCCGCAACGTATTGAATCTTTGCTGGAGGATGCTGTAAGTGTGCTAGGCGAAGCTTGGCGCGTGTGTCTATGTCGTGAGCTGACCAAAAAGTTTGAAGAAGTAACGCGGACGACATTGGGTGCACTCTTGGATCGCATAAAGGCAGACCCCGTCAAAGGTGAGCTTTGTCTTTTGCTTGAGGGGGGGACCGCGCCTACGCGAGCGACGAACGAATTGAGTGATGACGCGATACGGATGATCGAAACGCTTCAAGCTCAAAATATTTCTTCGCGCGATATTCGTGATGTCGTATCGAAGTATTTTGATTTAAAGCCAAAGACTGTCTACCAATACATTTTAGATCATAGCGCTTAGGGGCGTTGCGGGGGCGAAAATGCGCCCCCGCAGAGAGGGTAGCTGCGTATCGGTTCGCGTCGCGGCGTTTGGACAACGCGGTCTTGAAGCGAACCGAAAGCAGCGCAGGGGGAGTCATCCCCCTCAAACCATAAAAGAAACAACGAAAGAATGATGAATTTAAGCAAGAAAATAGCCTTATTAACCGCAATCACGGCAGTATGCATGGCATCACCTGCTTTTGCAGAGGAAGCACCTTCGAGCGAAGAGGCGCCGGTCGTACCGTCAGCCGTGTGGATAGACCCCATTCAATCAACGCCAGCCACTTGGTTTGATACTACGCCAGGCGCGATTGCACTTCCCGAACGCGAGCTCATCGATGCAGGCGCTGGATATGTGATTATGCGCTTAGGGGCGTCCTTTCATGTCATGAATGCCGAACTTCAGAATGCGCAGGAACTGGCATTGCCTGAGAACATTCGTTGGATTGGTATAGACGAAAAAGCGCGCATATTAGCATTTGATGGTTCAAAGCTATATTTTGCCGAAACACCGCAAAAAGCAGCCGAAGCTGATGGCTTTATTTCGGCATTAACGCTTGAGGGGGTCTCGAAGATTGATCACGTGGGGGCGACGGTGATCTATGCGGATCAAAAGTCATTGACGTTTGCCGATTTAGATCAAATGAAAACGTCGTCGGTAGCGCTTTCTGACTTTTTTAATGAGACGAAAGTCGCTGCGATGACGCCCGAGGCTGTGGCTGCGGCAGAGGCGGCAGCTGCCAAAAAGAAATCATCGAAAACCAGCAAAACAACTAAAAAAGCGGCTGATGCTGAAGAACCGAGTAATGCTTTAGCGGCAATTGAAGTTCAGTCGATTGCGGCGCGTCACGATGGCGTTGTCGTAGTTCGCCTGCGCCAGATGCTTGCGACGCGAGTTTTTGTGACCAAAGACAATGGCCGTTCGTGGACTGAAATGAAAGATGCGCCTTCGACGATCGTCCATAATCTTGGCTGGATTTGGGATGGCAAATCGCGAGTACTTGCGGACGATGGCTTAACCTGGCTTGATGTCTGCGGTCCGCAGATCGATGTATTTTCACGGTTTGAGCCGACGCAGGTGCCACAAAAAGTCGAAAGTGCATTTGCGATCACGTCTGCTTGGCCCGCAAGTCCTGCTGTCCCCGCAGCTCAGCCGAGCGAAGAATCTGATGCGACTACAGAAGAAACGAAACCGGCTCAGAATGCGTGTGCCAGCGTAGAAGCTGTCCCCGTCATGGTGTCCAAAGGGTTTAGTGATGCAAAGCTTGCGAAGACTTATTTGGCACCGCGCGATACAGAGCGTACTGGCGATCGTTATTACTTTACTGCAGATGGTCCGGTTGAAGATGGGCGTGTGCGTCTTTGGAAGTCTGTCGCAGGAAGTGATTCTGCCGAAATCAATGCTTTGCCTGCCGGCTGTGATCCCGTCTTTGTCGATAGTGCTCACGGTCTAGGCGTGCTTTTGTGTCGACAAGGTGACAATGATTCGCAGTTGTACGTGTACACGCGCGCAGCGACAACGGGGTGGTTTGCAGAAGCGACGGTTCCTGCTGTGATTGGTGTGCATACGCAGATGCATATGGCTGACGACGGTACGCTCGTTTTGAATGGCGATTGTGAGCAGATTGATGCCACGGCTACAGAAACAGATTTGAGTGAGGACGGTTCGTTCATCTCTGATGAAGCCCCCGCTTCATCGGTGAATTTGTGTACAGCAGCCGTTCGTTCCAACGTCGAAGTCGGTGAGCCTGAAGCTTGGCGCGTTGACCGGGTAAACGACGTTGAAGTCTTTCAGCCTGTTGGAGACGGACGTGTTTTGGCGCTTGTCAATAATGGTGACAATAGGCATTCGATCATAGAATCAGCGCGTTATGCATCGCGTATGCTGGTTTCTTCGTTTGACAGTTCTGCGTACGATGGGGTTGAGCTGACTTCCGAAGGTTGTTTGGCGCTTTATGACGCTTCGAATGCGACGGATGCTTCGCGAATCTTGACGGCAGACGGTAAGCTTTCGGCAGTTTCTTGCGAAGCTTCACGTGAAATTGAGTTGGCGCGACAACAGTCTGAAATGGAAGAAATTGAGTACGTTGCTGGCGAAAATCGTTATGGTCTTCGTGTGGGCGCAGGTGCATTTTTTGCCTCCGGTGTTCAGACGTGGGCAATGCGCGTCGAGGGCTTGTTCCCCATTTACGGAGGGCGTTATGAGGTTGGCGCTATCTTTAGAATGGCTGGTGGAAACGTCAGTTCCGCAATGGGATACTTAGGTCTCGTCACAGCACGTTGGCGCTATGATGACTTTGAAAACTTCGATTTTGCCGTCGGAGCTGGTATCGGTTATGGTCAGCTTACGGGCTACAGCAAAAAAACAAAAATTAACGAAAAAGAAGAAGAAATTGAAACGGATGAGTCTAAAAGCTACAAAAAAACAAACACGGCTTCGCTTCGTTATTTGATCAGTGCAATTGCAACGTATAAATTTGCTGATAATTGGAAATTATATATCAACGCAGAACTGTTGGGCGGCTCTTCATGGGGCGCAGATATCGGTGGCGGTCTTGAGATTCGCTTCTAAATCTAAATACAATCAATAAAAATTCAAACGCTGAGTGTTGTCCCACAACATATTTTCATTAACTGCAACGAAATGCGCTCGTTACAGAATTTTATACTTTTCTTATTCTCATTCTGTCCTTCGGACGGCCCAAAGGGGCGTCGTATCGCGGACGCCCCTTTGGAATCCCCGCGCTCTTTTTTCGCGCGTGCAGAACTCACTTCGTTCAAATGAGCTGCACGCGCCTTCTTTTGAGAGCTTTTGATACATTTCTTCGTCAACTTCCTCAATCCTTTCGGTTACAGCCTAATGGCTGCGCCCTCAAGGATTTTCGTTGTTT
>JAZRWH010000130.1:0-46308 GCA_045599585.1 Myxococcota bacterium | reverse complement strand
ACTCTGATAACTCTACTGTAGCTTTGTTTTATCGATATATAGTCGTTTCTAAGCATGAAAAAGATTTAAGATTACTGTTAAATCGCCTGCGTCGCGAAGCCGAAGGCAAGTTCGCGCCCGCCAAAGAACTTTTAAATTTTGAGAGCGTTTGAATACAGTTCGAGGAAACGACGAAAATCCTTGAGGGCGCAGCCATTAGGCTGTAACCGAAAGGGTTAAGGAAGTTGACGAAGAAATGTGTCAAAAGCTCTCAAAAGAAGGCGCGTGCAGCTCATTTGAACGAAGTGAGTTCTGCACGCGCGGGGATTCCAAAGGGGCGTCCGCGATACGACGCCCCTTTGGGCCGTCCGCAGGACAGAATGAGAATAAAAAAAGTATAAAATTTTGTAACGAGCACATGTCGTTGCAGTTAATGAAAATATGTTGTAGGACAGCAATGTAATAATTTAAATTATTTTAACGTAAGTGCCGTTTTATATACATTATCTGCCGAAAGTGTAACAATTTGAGAAGCTTTTAAATTTACACCATCACGATTATACCGCGCTGAAATTGTATGTTTTCCACACGGTAATACAAACGTCGCCACATCACGATCCGAAGCATACAAAACATCGTCAATTAAAAAATCTGCGATCTGATAAGGCATAGGATCACCGGGAAGATAAAACTCATTTATATGAACAATAGCCCGACAAAAGGAAGCCTCAATATATTGATCTGATTTAATCGTGATCTTTTGCGAAACTGAAATATCTCGCCCCGAATGGATCGGCACTAACATTGCCACCGTTCCTTCCGCTGCCTTAATTTCTGTCGGTAACGCGTACTCCATTTGATTTAGCTTCACGACAGCAGGAACGTTGGATCGTACAGATACACTATATTCGTTCTTTTCAGTCGATGTTTCCTGACTATCCGAACGAAGACGCAAACGCACTTGCTTGCGGCTTGAATCATTATTATTATTATTTTGCGTATTAACGACTTGCTTGATCGGCGAAACCTCTGGAAGCGGTTGGCGCACATCCGCCATGCTATGCATCAATTCTATATTAATGATCGCTGATGACATATCTTTGCCATATTGTGTCGAAACACCAGCACAATGACTTGAATTAATACGAGGCATCGATTCCGAAAAAACAATCGTATATTGACAGGTTTCGTACCCATCAGCCGAAATATCAAAACGTATATCTCTGTCTGGAATGACTAATACGTGATTCTTATCTTGCTTTCGATAAGCCCCCTCGCGAATATAAAATTGCGCATTTTCTGGTATTGTGCGGATATCAAGATCAATGGCACGCTGATTAAGTGCACGAACACTCTTTTTAACTTCGCCGTTTTCTGAGGTTACTTCTGCAACAGGTTCATCTGTCAAACCAGAAGCTGTATTCGGCTCCAAAGCCGCTTCGGTTGGCGAACCATCTTTTTTAAGATTGATCAAGCCATTTCCAACAGCGATGACAATAAGTAACGTAGCGATAAGAGCCCCAACCAAGCCATATCGCATGCGCACTAAAATGCTCTTAATGCGTCTACGACGCGACACCTGAGCTGGCGTCACCCAGGGATTGCTCGGCGTGAGCGACACAACCGATAAGTGCTCACGCTTTTCTTGAACAAAATCTTCTGCTTCTGCCTTCGGAAGCTCCTTCGAAAAGGACTGCGTCAAACACATTGATCGCGTACGCGAACTGCGGTCATTTTGCGATTGAGCATCTAAAAGCGCCTGAAAAGCTTCGTCGAAAAAATCTTCACTCGAATGAACAACAAGCGCTTCATCGCCCTTCATTATTGAAGAAAATTCTGCAACAACATCTTTTTGACGTGGCTTCAACGATTCATCGAGCAAAAACTGCTCTAAAGCATCATAAAATGCATCCGCTGATTCAAACCTATTCTCACGGTTCTTTTCGAGCGACTTATGAATGATATCTGCAAGCGCTTGCGGAATGTCATCGCGATAGCCATGAATAGACGGCGTTTCGAGCGTTTTGATGCGCTCTAAGCTCTGAAGATCCGAAGCGCCTTCAAACGGTCTGATCCCCGTCAGCATTTCATAAAATACGATGCCTAAAGAGAAAATATCCGTTCGCGCATCCAACACTTCACCACGCGCCTGCTCTGGGCTCATATAGGCAAACTTGCCCTGCACCATGCTGGCCGTGCTCTCACGCTGACTCGCTTCCCATTTGGCGATACCAAAATCGATTATTTTAATTTCACCTTCATTAGATATGAGTAAGTTTGATGGACTTATATCCCGGTGAATCAGCTGCATTGGAACGCCACTACTATTCGTAGCGCGGTGGGCATAGCTTAGGCCTTTAAGAACTTCCATAATAATATGGCATGCCACACCCAAATCGACTCGACGCGAATGAAGCGCCATTTGCTTGAGTAAAAATCGTAGATCAGCGCCTTCGATATGCTCCATCGCCAAATAGTACTCGCCATTTTCGCAGCCCATGTCGAAAATTTGAACGATATTTGAATGCGTTAACTCAACGAGAACTCGCCCTTCGTCCAAAAATTTATTAACAAACGCAGGTACTTGAGCATACTCGGGAAGAATTTTCTTAATAACACAACGCTTTTCAAAGCCCGCAACACCGCAAAAACGAGCGAGGTAAATTGCGCCCATACCTCCTCGAGCTATACAGCCCAGAAGCTCGTAACGTCCAAATGTGCGCGATGACTCAAGCATTTTAAGTATAAACAAATAAAACAGAAACCTTTGCGTAGCAGCAAAAAGACCGTTAATTTTACCATTTTTTCAAAAAACTTTAAACAATTCAGACACTAAAACATTCAAACTTTCTCAACATTTCGACACGAAAACACTTTGTCTATCTAAATTGTATCTATTTTCGTAGTTTGAAACATCTGAAACATCTGACTCGGGCAGTTTTTTTGGGGGGAAGGCTCCCCCTGAGCGGCTATTGCCCCCAGACATCATACATCGCAAAACATAACCTACCGTTTGTGGCCAATACGCCGCTACCCCCTCGAGCAAAAAGCCTCAACAAAGTCATTCTGTTTGACTTTATGGAGTACCCAAATAAAAAAGCCGGGTGTATTGGCTCCTGCCAATAGCCCGGCTGCGACGCCGTATTGCAAAGCAATAGGCGACGCTTCAACAATAATTATATAAAATCGCGTCGTTCAAAAATAATACTGGCAATGCAAAGCAACACAACACAGTAAGCCAATCCACTGCCCACGCCCATGCCAACATTAGACCATTCAACGGGCAAGCTGTAGCTCACTTGCATCGACAAACTATAATCGGCAAAATCGGGAAGCAAAAACTGCGATGCACGCATGAATGCTGCGTTTGCAACAGAATCGCTCTTGTCAGCAAAGTATGAAAATTGATCATATAAACTGCCGAGAACGAAAAAACTAATACTTAACAAGGATGAAAGCACTGCACTTGAAAACGTTGAAAACATAAGTGCAACAGCAGCTATGACAAGCGCTTTTATATAAATTAATATAAAAGACTGAAATAAAACCATGTCTATAGGAATATCTCTTATTAAAAGAATACCCAAAAAGACGAAAAACATCGCTAACAATTCGACCAAAAGCGTCAGTGCAATTCCCGAAAATCGACCGACGATCACTTCGTAACGACGAATTGGTTTAGAAAGAATTGTATATATAATGCGGCGATCAATTTCTTTATGAATCATACTGACGCCGGTAAATATAGCAAGCGCTACAGCCATGACCGTAATAAATGTCATACCGACATCACGAATGACTCGCACTTGTTCATAAAGTGATAGTTCACCCAAAACAAGCGAAAACACTAAGATCGCAACGGTAAAAAAGCCAACACCGTAAAGAATTTTATTACGGATCGCTTCTCGAAAGGTTTGAACTGTAAATGCGCCAATAGTATTAAACATGATCTTATATATAAGAAGTCAAAATTGCTGTACGCTGCCGAAGCAACAATTCATAATGATAACTGCAAAAAACCTAAGAATTCTTAAGTTTTTTCGATCGTACTTTCATACGTTACAGGAGAGGCGTCAGACGATTTAGCCTCGGGGAGTTCTGCCGAATGATTTGTTGGCTCCGCTGATGCTGGCGCGTCTGAACGTTGATTATTCTGCATGAAGAAGGCTTCGAGATCGTCACGACGCTGCACGACATGGTTGACCAAAAGTCCTTCGGAGATTGCAGAAGTAAGCAGATCGTTGACTGCAACTTCCCCAGACACGGTAAGCGTATGCTGATTTGCATGCGAATCGAGCGCGACACCGTTGATCTGGCGCATTTTTTCGATCCAATCGTTTGAAGGCGAACCAAGCAACACGATCTCAACTTTTTGCTGCTTCGAAAGCAAGTCATTGAGTGCACCAACAACTTCCATTTTGCCATTTCGCAAAACGCCAACGCGATCACATAGTCGTTCGACATCGGGTAGAATATGGCTCGAAAAGAAAACTGTTTTGCCTTGCTGACGTGCCTCTTGAATGATCTCAGAAACGTCGCGGCGACCAATCGGGTCAAGACCGGACTGAGGTTCGTCAAGGATTACGAGTTCTGGATCGCCGATAAGCGCCTGCGCAAGGCCGATTCGTTGAAGCATACCTTTAGAAAACTGGCCAAGGCGTTTATTGCGCGCATGTGAAAGACCGACGCGATCAATCCAAAAATCGACACGTTTTTTGCGATCTCCGCTATCGATACCATATAGCTTCGCATAAAAATCGAGGATCTCAACAGCAGTCAAACACTCGTAATAATAGCTTATTTCAGGAAGATAACCGAGCTTTTGATTGCAGCGTCTATCACGGCAGTCAAACCCCATCAACGTAGCTGTGCCATCCGTCGGTCTGATGAGGCCTGTCATCATTTTAATTGTCGTCGTTTTGCCGGCACCATTAGGCCCAATGAGTCCAAAGATCTCTCCCGGTTCAACAACCAAAGAAACGCCTTTAACTGCATCAACGCGGCGTCTTCGGAAACCCACATAAAAAGTTTTATGTAAATTATTCAGTTCAATAATCGGCGTAGTCATAGAAGAAAACGATGAGCAATGCGGTTATGCGCCGCCAAAACGATTAGAGCGCAAAAGAAACAAAGAAGCTTGTAAAGTGATCTGCGACATTTGAAATGTCAAGTCGGCCGCTGAATTGTTTGAGAATGGGCTGGATATATGCAAATGTCTGAACTGGCGGATAAGTCATCATCAAACGTTTGGACCCCAAAAGCATTTCAATGATGTTATCGTAAGGCTGCGGATCGAGATTCACACGCGACAAGCAGTCCTGCAATTCTGCGTTTGTGAGACGAAGCGCATTGTGAGAAATCGAAGCCGAGCAACTGTTCGACACCGGCTCAAGCACAATACGTATTTCGCTGTTTTCATCTGTAGAGCCAAACGCGTAATCAATCAATAAATTGACCATCAGCTCAATGACGATGATGAATGCCGTCGTGATTACGTCATCCGTTTCGGCCTCGCTCTCTTCTTCGAGCGAAGGATAGCCGTTCGTATTGAGTGTAAAGGCAATATTCTTTTTGAGATAACGACATCGGTTGCGTGCATTTTGAAGAACAAAATCCAGGCCGTACGGAGCATAGTTCGTCATCGTATGCATCGTGCGATAGAGGGATTCGGCATGTTCAATGAGCACAGGGTCTTCGTTCGAGCGCGTTTTTAAGGATTCATACAAGATGCGCGCGTGTTCGAGCTGCTGTTGGAAAATAGATGTCGGAACGCTGATGGGAGACTTGATAAATTCAAGTTCCGACTGCTGAGGACGTTTCCAATTTGGGCAAACGTTGTGTGCAATGTTCAGGATCCAGAAAAGCAGCGTCTCGATATCTTCCAGCGAAACTTTTTCAAGCTTAGATAAATCCTTAAGTTCATGCAAAACAGCGATGATCGGCGGGAAATCCGTACTCATGCCCAACGCTGTTACACGCAACGACAAGTGTTCCAACTCGCTTGAAATCTGCGCAGATTCCGTATCTTTAGGAAGGCGCAAAATAATGTTTAAGGCTGAAACAATCTTAGTAAAGAAATTCTGAGCTTGTTCGCTTGCGCTCGTAAGGGGTTCAGGCAGATTTGCATCACGCAACGAAATCACGATACGCCTATACTGACGAATCAGGGTATCATCGTTCACATTAATGAAATCTTGCGGAGGAATCTCGTCGAGGTGAAGCGAGAGGTTCATGCGAACTTCCTGAAGACCGCACAAGTCTGCAATGTGAAGCAGCTTCGTTATGAGATCGCGGTAATACTTTGTAGACGTCTGCGTGGAGGTATTCGACCAGACGAGCTGAAGTTCAGCCAAAAGATCGCCGAGACGCTGATGGATGAAGTAGGAGACAGACTCTCGCGGATGGCCTTCCGTCTGATAAAGCTTGAGAATCGATTCAAAAAAGACGGTATTGGTCGATAGCGTTGTCGCTTTAGAATCTTTGCTGACACGTTTAAAGAGTTTTTTCGTGACCTCTTCAAACAGGCCGGTACAAAAGTAGATTCCCTGAATGAGAGAATCGCTAATCGGCAAAGCTGGGTCCGTGGGCAAATGTTCGATGAGCGTCAGAAGAACTTCACAGGTTCGAACGAGACTCAAACAATGAATGTTATACGCATCGATCAGGATATCTTCGATCGTATCGGCATTAAATGTTCTCGCATTTTCGAGTTGTTCGGAAAGTGGCTCTGCGTATTCAAAGGCGCGTTTAATCACAGAATAAGGCTGAGCCTGACGCGTATTCGGCGTTCGGGCAAACAAAACACGCAAGCGACGGTGGTTGAGCTGTTCAAGGTCTTCATCCTTAATATCTGTCGTTGGAAAAGCCAAAATATCCTTTTCCAAATAACACAAGGCATTTGCGCACGACGTTGGATAGTTGTCCCAGAGCAGTTCAAACTTATCAAAGACATCAGCGAGCCAGTGGATCTCGTGTTTTTTTGCTGCGTCACGGAGTGGAGCAAGTTGTTGACGGTAATCGTCTTCGGTGGGATTTTGAATCGCAAAACAAGTGTTTACAGCACTGACAAAGGCTTGCCACCGCACGCTCAGCGGTTTTGCTGCTGAACTCATTTCTTTTTGAGCATACTCAAGCTTCAGACGAAGATCTTTGAAATGGTTCAGTTTCTTTTCGCTAATGACACTGGAAAAATGCTGTCTAATCAAATCGCCAAGCGTTTCGTAGTGCCTAAAAATGATCAGTGGAAGCTGACGCATTTTTGAAGAGATCGAAATCTCGGCATCACGCACAGCGTTTGGCGCAGGCTGACGATTGACGATCTCATAGATCGCCGTGAGCGTCTGACTTAAATCGGCAAATTTGTACTCATTCGCAACAAGAACCGCGTTGTGCAGACTTTTGGCCGCATCGACGTACCCCGTTATACAGCCATAACACAAACTAGATTCAATATAATGAAGCGATTCTGTAGCCAGTGCGTCGACAGTGCGTGCAATCTTGGTAAAGGTTCGCGTCGTGAGCTCGCTCGGATTGCGTGAATCGCTCATCGGAAGCGGCGCTTCAAGCGATGGTTCTGCCGGAAGCGCATCAAAAGTCTGATACAAACGTTCGAGCGTATCCGCAAAACGGCTCGTATCAAACGTCGGATAGCGTTTAGCGAGCAGTCGAAGCAGGAACATGAGACAGTTGAGAATCTCTACGGCCTTTTCGAGAAAGTGGCGAAGCTTGAGCGCATCGAAACTTCTAACGCTCATGACACCAATCTCTGACTCCGAAAACGAAAACGGCAGCAAGTTCGTGATGTAGGCAAACATCGGTAAAAGTGTCCCCATATCGCAAAAAGACACGATATTTGCCAAACGATTGAATTGTTTCGCGAGGTCGAGAACTTCTTCCGTTCTTTTTTGGAGTATCAGTAGCTCAAAATCATCAAATAAACGCATGAGAATCAGCGTAATAAACTGAGCCTCTTCCGTTGAACGCGACTGAGAATTAGATTCCTGCTTGTGATTTCGCGCACTGAGCTGTTTTTGCAACGTAGCGACATCCAACGTCTGCGTCTTAACGCATCCAAGCGTTTCAGAGCTGCTACTCGCTGAAGACAATTCCTCTTCCTCGATCTCAATGGGAAGATCATCAGGATTAAAAATCTCGTCATCCCCACTCATATCCAAGGACGAAACTTCTTCTGCACGCTGCATCTCGGGTTCACGAACAGGCGGTGCCGGCGGCGCTGCAACCGGTTTGGCGGCAATGCCAGCTTGTGCTAACAGCTGCGGACCAGAAGCTTTGTTCACTGCGTCTTCCGAAGACGGGAGATCAAAATCGAAGACATCTTCAAGGTCATGCAGCCAATCTTCGCCAAAATCAAATCCGCCTTTTACTTCCTTCACATCTTCGTTGTTCGCCATCGTCATCCTCAAAAAATACAGCACACGAAAAACATGCACTTTTCCACTATCGCACAATTCTTCTTTTTTTTGAACGATTATAAACCTTATTCATTAAAACCCATCGCAACACAGCACCGTATTTGCTGAAGCCTCCTATATTCCGTACAGCTTTTTTTTAATTTGTGCCTCGGCTATTGGACGATGTCCAATACGCCGGGCTGCGATGCTATGCTAACGCATACGCATCGCCTAAAAAGTACAGGCGCGTCAGGCTAAAAAAAGATGTTCAGCACAAATGCGTTTTGCGCAAAAACGATGTGGCTACGCTTCCAAATGGTGTTGCCGCTTACGCACCGAAGCCCCAAATGCAGATTCGAGGTGGGCGAGCCCCTTCATTTATAGGACGAATTTTATGCAAACCTATACTTTACAAATCATATTACCATATTCAAACCAAACGCCCAACGAAGAAGATGCAATGCGGGCGGAAGTGAAGAGGGGGTAGCGGCGTATCAGCGAAGACAATGAATACAAATTTAAGAAAACGAGCACGAAACGAAGGAAGCGGCCAATCGGCCGCGCTCGAACGCTAAGCCGCGAAGATGACGAAAAAGATGCAACATAGTCTTCGCTGATAGACGCTCAGGGGGACACTTCCCCCACACATGTATACGATTCATTAATCGTATCAAATTGATGCAATAAAATTCACACACGCTTGGGAGAGTCTTTTTTTAATCTACTACAACAAATAGATATTCGACAAAACTTGTGGTAGTTACACCCACTTAGATCAACGGGGGAATACAGGACAACTGTCTCTGTTGAACAATGAATTTACAATAACGCTTGAGGAGAAAATAATGTCTGACGTTAAAGAAAAGAAATCGTCCAACCTCGCGACGACACTAGGCGTTGGGGTGCTTTGCGCCTCACTGGGACTTGGCATTGGCAACTACCTGACAAAACACGACGGATTCCGCACCGCACCATCGATCGATCAGCAAGTCATCAGTGCGACCTACGATTCTGCCGAACTTCCCATCATCGGCAGTCCTGCACGCGGCGGAGCCAATGCTGAAGCTACGGTCGTCATTTTTACCGACCTTCAGTGCCCGGCATCGCGCGAACTTCATGAAAAATTCATGGACAGCATCTTCAAAATGAAAGGCAACAAGGTCAAAGTTGTTTACAAAGCTTACCCGTTAGCCATTCATGCTGAAGCTGGATTTGCTGCACAAGCTGTAGCAGCAGCAGAAAATCAGGGCAAATTCTGGGAAATGTTCGACGCCATCTACGATGCATCCAAATCTGATGCAACCAACAAGGACTTTTTGTCGCCCGAAAATCTCAGCCAATACGCTCAAAAAATTGGCCTTGATATGACGCGTTACAACAACGACATCAATTCTGATGCGATTAAAGCGCGCGTCCAAAAAGATATCGAACTGGGCAAGAAACTTGAGCTTGTTTCAACCCCGTCGGTATTTATCAATGGAAAACGCGTCAGATTTGAGAATGGTGTGAATGAAAAAGAAATTACGCTCGCTATCAACGATGCCATTGTCTCATTCAACGCCCTGCTCGCTCAACCCAACCTCAACTACTACATTGCAACGCAACTCACGCCTGCAGCGCAGCCTGCTACCGCAGCTGCAGCACCGGCAGCCTTTCTGTCACCCAATGCAGATCCCCTTGGACGTAGTTCCAAAGGCACGCCCGATGCGCTCGTTACGATCATTGAATTTAGCGACTATCAGTGTCCCTTCTGCTCTCGCGTCGAGCCTACGATCGCACAAGTCCTTGAAAATTATCCGAAAGATGTCCGCGTCGTATTTAACCATAACCCGCTGTCTTTCCACAAAGATGCCAAGCTAGCTGCACAGGCGGCCTATGCGGCTGGTCTCCAGGGCAAATTCTGGGAGATGCACGAGACGCTCTTTAAAAATCAGAAGAACCTCGGTCGCGATAACATTTTTGAGTATGCTCGACAGATTGGACTCGATGAAACCAAGTTTATTGCTGACCTGGATGCGCCTTTAACAGTCGACATCATTGACAAAAACTTAGCAGAAGGCGCCAGATTGGGCGTTTCGGGAACCCCAGGCTTCCTGATCAACGATCAGTTCCTCAGCGGTGCACAACCCTACGAGAAATTTAAAGAAGCCATTGAGGAAGAGCTCGAACAGGCACGTACGCTTTCACAAAAAACGGGCTTGACTGGCGCAGCACTGCACCAAGAAATTATGAAAAACTACAAGCCTCAAGCTCGTCCTCGAGGCGATGAGAATGCCAGAGAAGGCAAACTTTTTGTCGACATCAACGGCGCGCCTGTTTTTGGCGATCCGAATGCCCCAATAACGATTGTTGAATTTACGGATTTCCAGTGTCCCTTCTGCGCAAAAGCCAGTAAGACGCTCAATGAACTCGTCGAAAAGAATCCTGGGAAAGTCAAAATTGTATTCAAACACAACCCGCTTTCCTTCCACGACAAAGCCAAACTTGCCCATCAAGCTGCAGAAGCAGCAAATCTTCAGGGCAAATTCTGGGAAATGTACGAAATTCTCTTCAGCAATCAAAAAGCCCTCGAGCGAGACAATCTTATTAGCTATGCAGAACAATTAGGCCTCGACAAAGCGAAATTTATCGCCGATATGGAAAGCCAAGCCGTCATAGACCGCGTCGAAGCAGACCTTAAACAGGGCACGAGTGTTAACGTCAAAGGTACGCCACATTTCTTTATCAACGGCACGCGCTTCTCCGGTGCTCGCCCCTTGGACGCATTCCAAGCAGCCGTCGACAAAGAGCTTACCATCGCCAAGACTTATGCGGACAAAGGTCTCGTAGGCGATGAGTTGTATAAAAAGATCATCGAAGACAGCAAACTCACGCGTCGCATGCCTGACCGTCGTATGCGCGGTCCTCGCACGGGACTCGTCGTGGATACGACAGGCAACTATGCCAAAGGCCCCGAAAACGCCCCCGTTACGATCATTCAGTTTAGCGAGTTCCAGTGCCCGTTCTGTTCCAGAGTTGAACCGACGGTCCAAAAGATTATGGATGAGTATCCTGGCAAAGTCCGCGTGGTCTTTAAAAACAAACCTCTTGATTTCCATGCTGACGCACCTCTTGCAGCCGAAGCAGCTCTCGCGGCTGGCGAGCAAGGCAAGTTCTGGGAAATGCATCAGATTCTTTTCGCAAATCAAAAAGCGCTCAAACGAGAGAATCTTGATGAATATGCCAAACAGCTCGGTCTCAATATGACCCAATTCGCAACGGCACTCGACACGCACAAATTCAAAGAAGCTGTCAGTAAAGACATCCAAGCCGCGGAAGCAATCGGTATTACCGGAACGCCTTCTTTTGTCATCAACGGTTCGCTTCTTGTCGGTGCACAGCCCTACGAGAACTTCAAAACCGCCATTGACGAGGCGCTCGAAAAAGCAGCCGCGCCTAAATAATCGCATCACCATCTCGTGATATTTTTCAGTTAGACGTATATGCGGCACAAATTTTGCCCCGTATACGTTAGCTGTAATTTATGCGTGGGGACTTTTGACCTCACATAAGGAGTGTTTTATGCCAAGTGCTGCAAGACTTTCAGATATTGCTCTCGTTAACGGTGACGCCCACGGATGTTCCGTTTGCCCACATGTTGCCTCTGGCCCCATCATCAGTGCCTCTGTGAACGTCTTTATCAACGGACTCGGAGCTGCTCGCAAAGGTGATCCTGGAATCCATGCCGTCTGCTGCGGCCCCAACACCTTCACGATCAACGCCGGCAGCGACAACGTCTATGTCAACGGCAAACCCCTTGCTCGCATGCAGGACGAAACCAAACACTGCGGTGGAAACGGCAAAATTATCGCTGGAAGCCCCACCGTTAATTGTAACTAATTCACCAGGGGGAGCGTTCTCCCCCAAGCGCCTATCGGCATCGCCGATACGGCGCGCCCCCTTCTGCGGGCTTTCCCCCCGCAACCCCTCCCTAATTAAGCTCTACTTTGATATTCCCCCGTCTGTCGGGGATTTTTTTTGCCCCAAAATGACCCCAGAATTTTCAGAAGCAATCTCCCTTTACGGCGTAAAAACGAACAATTTAAAAAACATTTCCTGTGCCATTCCCATGAATAAGCTGACTGTACTCACTGGCGTCAGCGGTTCAGGAAAATCTTCGCTCGCTTTCGACACGCTCTTTGCGGAAGGACAACGCCGCTTTTTCGAAGCCATGTCGACCTATACTCGACTGTTTCTCGATCAAATGCCCAAACCACCCATTGATCGAATCGAAAATTGTCTGCCTGCAATCGCTCTCAGACAACAATCAAGCTTCAATCATCCGCGGTCTTCCGTCGCCAGCGTAAGTGAGTTGTCTTTTTATCTTGCACAGATCTTCGCAAATGCGGGCAAGCTGACTTGTCCATGCTGCGGTGGAGAAGTCGCTAAAGATGACGAAAATGTTATAAAAGAAACGTTGGCCCAACTTGGAGAAAAGGTCAAACTCGTTCTGTACGTCAAAGTGAGTCTCATCGAAGGCGAATCTGCTGCATCCCGTCTCGAAGCACTCACGCAAATGGGCTACCAACGTCTTTGGGACCATAGCACCGTTATCGATCTGGCCGAAGCAGACGTCGACACGCTACTTTCTTCTACATCTTTTAATGTTCTGATTGATCGCCTCATTTTTAAAGCTAGTACCCCTAACGATGCGCGTCTTAGCGAAGCTGTCGAAGAAGCCTTTAAGCTGGGTGAAGGCACGCTCTACATGGATATTTTAGGAGATCCGCTTAAAACGCTCACGTTTCGTCAAGCTTTTGCTTGCCGTAAATGCGGTGAAGTCTATGCTCCGCTTCGAACGGAAATGTTTGACCCCAATTCGACGATTGGCGCATGCAGCGAATGTACGGGGTTTGGTATGGTTGCGGGGATCGATTGGACAAAGGTTATCTGCCCGGCAAAAACGCTTCAAAATGATGCTGTTCGTCCATTTTCTACCCCTTCAAAAATCACAAGACGCGAACAGCTTCTTAATTTTTGTGAGCGTCAAAAAATCCCCACAGATGTACCTTACGCCCTTCTCACGCCAGAACAAAAAGACCTCGTTAAATACGGAAAACCGCCCTACAAAGGCGTTTCAGGCTATTTTGAATACCTTCAGTCTAACAGCAATAAATTTATCAACCGCATACAATTAGCGCACTACCGTGGCTATTATCCCTGCCACCCATGTGAGGGCACAGGTTTCTCGTCGATCTCAAGAAATGTCCGAGTACAGGGCACGACACTTTTCGAAATTCTTAATATGACGCTACTTCAGGCCAAAGCTTTTTTTGACACCTTTACCGATGAATTTATCAAAAAAACAGGCCTTGAAACGCCGTTTGAAGAGATACGTCTTCGCCTGAAAACACTGTGTCATGTAGGTTTAGGCTATTTAACGCTCAACCGAAAAACCAAGACATTAAGTGGTGGTGAAAGTCAGCGTCTACATTTAGGCTGCGGTTTGGGACGTGGTTTAACAGATACCTTGTACGTTTTAGATGAACCGACTGCAGGGCTTCATTCGCGTGACAGTCTCATGCTCGTCAACGTCATTGAATCGCTCAGAGATATGGGAAACACAATCGTCGTAGTTGAACACGACACAGACGTTATCGAACGTGCTGATAATATTATTGAACTGGGCCCGATGGGTGGCGACAACGGTGGTCAAATTATATTTGAAGGTGATGTTGCAGCACTCCATAAAAGTAACACACCAACAGGCAGAATGCTTCGATCAGAGCAAAGGCGAACCCCCTTTGCTAAACCATCGAACGCTGCGCAACAAAGTGAAAACCAGCCCCCTATCGTCATTCACGATGCCTATGCAAACAACCTGCAGCACATAGATGTTGAAATACCGACGCACCAACTTGTAACCATTGCGGGCGTCAGTGGATCTGGCAAATCATCTTTGGTCAACGACATTTTATACGCATGGGTTCAGTATTACTTAAACGCAGACAACGACCACGAATTTGAAGATGAAGAAAGCTCCACCTCCGAAAGCAGTGTACCTGATGGCGCAGCCCCCCAATGTAATAATATAACAGGGCTAGACCAGTTTGCCGAAATCGTTATGATGCAACAGCAAAGCGTAGGCCGCAGTTCACGATCAAGCATTCTCACCGTAAGCCGAGCCTTTGCTGAAATTCGAGCTCTTTTTGCAGCGACACCAGAAGCCGAGGAACACAATCTTTCCGCAGGACATTTTTCATTCAACTCGCCCGTCGGCCGATGTGCTGCCTGTGATGGTCTTGGCTACACGACGATCGAAATGATGTTTATGAGCGATATCCGCAAACCCTGTCAAAGCTGTGGTGGACGTCGTTTTTCAAGTGAAGTGCTCGAAGTCAAATACCGAGGCAAAACAATTGCAGATATTACTGAAATGACAGTGTCCGAAGCGATGCGATTTTTTGCAGATAACCCCAAGATCACGCAACCGCTTCAAGCGTTTGCCGAAGTTGGTCTTGACTACGTTCACCTTGGTCAACCTAGCAGTGAGCTTTCTGGCGGAGAATTTCAGCGTTTTAAACTTGCGACCTATCTTGACCGTCCGAAGTTAAAAAACACGCTATTTATTTTTGACGAGCCAACAGTTGGTTTGCACATGCAAGACGTGGAATGCCTTCTCGGAGCACTCAATCGAATTGTCAAAGCAGGCGCAACCGTCATCGTTGTCGAACACAATCTTGATTTTATAGCTCAGTCGCATCATGTCATTGAACTCGGGCCTGACGCAGGTCCCCAGGGCGGAACAATCGTTTTTGAGGGCACCCCCGCCGAACTTATCAACGCGCAAACGCTCACAGCCGAAGCCATGAGACACACTTTTGGATAACGTACAACAGTTGACCTTAAGCGTCATTTGTGCTAATTTAACCATGGTTATGGGTCTTACGAGGCTCTCGCTATTTATCATTACACACAGTTATTAAATAGGATCATCTAGGGCAACAACATGAGAAAGATCCTCGTCATTGACGACAGCAAAACGATTCGCACACTTTGTGAATGGATATATAAAGGCCTTGAAGACAAAGTCTACACCGCCGCAACAGCATCCGATGCCGAAACCATTATCAACGCGCAGTCACCCGACATTATATTTGTCGACTATACCCTCGAAGGTGATGATGCAATCCAGTTCATCCGCAAACATGCAGCTGCAGGCCGTAAAGTTGTTCTGCTCGGTGGAACTTACGCCCCCTGTGATGCAGATGGTGCCCGCGCAGCAGGCGCTGCAGATGTTATCATCAAGCCTTTCAAATCAGACGACTTTTTTGAACTCGTTGAACGCGTAATCAGCGGTGCCTCTGCTGCTCCCGCAGCTGTTTCCGAACCTGCTGCAGCTCCTGTCCCAACGTCTGGTTCCGTTCCTTCAATCGCTTCGTTCAAATCTTCAACGAGCAATTCTGGTGTTTCCCCGTTCGAAAGTCCTTCCAAACGCTTTAACTTCCCGGGCTCTTCGAACTCCTCGCTCAACTATGCACCCGGCGTTAACTCTTCATCACAGCCTGCCATTTCTGCACAGTCTGGCGATCAGGCAACACCGACTTCTCCTGTTCCTTCAATTTCTGCAGCAACCCTTGCAACACAAGCCGGTGCTTCAGAAGCTAATAGCAATGTTAACGCCGACATTGAAGCTGCTGTAAAAGCACTCCTTCCCGAAATTGCTAGTGAATACCTCAAAAAATCTATTCGTTCTGAAATGAGTACTTACTTCACCGAAACTATTATGCCCCAGCTTCAAAAATGGGTTGATGCACGTGTCGTTGCCATCGTTCGAAAAATGATGCAGAAATAAGCATTCGGAGCTCGCAAACTTTTTAGGCAGAACACCTTGTTCTGCCTTTTTTTGTTCTTGCAGACGCACGTCATTCACTTGGCTGCTACAATTCTTTGCAACGCTTTTATACGAGGGGAAAGCCTTCCCCTGAGCGGCTATTTGCGCTGCAAATACGCCGCTACCCCTTCAGAACGCTCACACGCAACCAAATGCCTTTGAAAATACACTTCAGAAAAAGCAACTTATTAAGCCAACCAATCATGCATTTCATTGATATATATGGATTTCCGATAATCTTAGGTCTAGGTCGACTTGCTCAGGCTGCAACTCGTGCCCAAATTTTGGGCCCCGCCCCCGCCTCCACCACCGCCGGTTTGATCGCTCAGACGCGTCGCCGGACAGACGCCTCCGGCAGCTTCGCCTGAGCATTTTTTGAGAGCTCTCTCAAAAAACTTCGTGGCCAAACCGAAAAACTCCACAAAAATTCTCTGCGTACGGAAAGCGAGCAAGTAACGCAGGAATTCGCTTGAACAAACTGCACCTCAACACATAGACGTTCGTCAACAGAGTACGTGCCGGGTGGGATCGTAACTAAACAGGTGGGCTGCGACAGTAAAAACGGGCAACAAAACTCTGCGGCATACCAAAACTCTCCTCTATAAATGTGGTCTGTGAGGAGAACACCTTGTTTTCCTCCTTACAGTAGTGCCATTGAGGAGTCATTTCGTGACATTTTATTTTCACTTTTTTGTACAGTCTTTTTTCAAACGACTAATTTACTATATTCATTGCTGTCCCATAACGAGATTTTATTAACTACAACGAAAATGTGCTCGTTATAAAAGTCTATTTTTTTTCTCAGCTTTATTTGTCCTGCGGACGCCCCTATTCTTTCTGAAACAACAACGATTGATATTTGTTATTATAAGTGTATAAAAATTGTTTTAAATCACAAAATACAATAATTTAATTCTATATACTTTAATAAATTTAGTAATACTAATGAGGGGGTAGCGGCGTATCACTTTAAGTGATAGCCGCTCAGGGGGAAACTTCCCCCTCCCACAACACAAGAAACGGATACGATTGGCACAAAAAAAGCCGCGCTCATTAGAACGCGGCTTAAGCCAAAGTTAAAAAAAAATGACGTAATTAACTATGAGGCAATTTTAAACTTCTTCAGTTGATTTATCTGAAGCTTCAACGGCTTTATCTGAAGCTTCAACGTCATCGGTTGATTTATCTGAAGCATCAACGGCTTTATCCGAAGCTTCAATGTCATCGGTTGATTTATCTGAAGCATCAACGGCTTTATCTGAAGCATCAGCATCATTAGAATCGTTCGTAGGCGCCTTAGCTGCAGCATTTTCATCGAGCGCTTTATTATCTTTTTCAGCCATACCGCTCTTAAGATAGAAGATGACCATGCCAACCATTGAAAGGAAACCAATGCCGCTCATAATGACCCATGAAATCCATGGGGAAGAAGACTGCCACAAAACCTCAGTTACAGCATAGGCGTCAGGCAAATTCGCGACAGTTTGAACTTGTTTTACGACGCAATCCAAACTGCAGTAATCAAGTGGGACGTCCGTGACATTTTTCTGCTGAAGTAACGTCAGGAGGTTATTAAGATCCACGCCCGAAATAAGTTCTTTTGCTTCCTCAATCTGACAAGCATCGATATCTGTAATTTCTTTATTTGCCAGAAGCTGAGAACATTCATCCGTAAGAGAAAGACTATGTTCTTTCAGAATATCTTTAAGTTCGGCCAATGACTTACCGCTTGTTTTAATAACCTCAGGCAAAGATTCTTTAGCAACTTGAAGTTTGTCAATGAGATACTGCTGAGCGTTATGAACATCAAGCTGATCGATTTTAACTGAATTGACATTGTGTGCGCTAAGCCATTCACGCCCAATCGCTACTTTCGATGAAAAAGCGTCGTAAAGGTGACCCGAAACAAAGTCGCCCGCGCCCCAACCGATTGCAAAAGGAATATTTGAGAATCCCATATAAATGGCTTTTTTGTCGGCAGGCGCTGTCATACCGATATATTCATTGAACTTCGGAGAACAAATGATTTCACCAATCGCGAAGATGAAAACAGCGAAGCAAGCTAAAGCGCCACTTGTAAAGACACCCGTCATCATAAAGCCAATGACAGAGACAACCATACCGAGCACGAGTGCTGTCATCATTTTATAGCGTGAAAACAGCGCTGAGAGCGGAATGACGAAGCAAATGATTGCAAGTGAGTCAATGTTAATGATCATTTCAGGCTTAATAGCCCAACCTGCTTTTCTGCCTTCGAGAAGCCAATCAAAGATTGAGAACTGGTGCAGGAACTGGCCAACGTCTCGGCGATCAGCCCATTCATCGAGGAAATTGGGGAAGAGATCCCAAAGCTGCATGAACATAAGCCAGAAGCCTGAGACGATGAGCAAGAAAATGAGCATCTTGCGATCATTGAACAGCGTCTTAATCGTCTTAACAAAAACGGAGACTACAGATTCTTTTTTGTGCTTCTCAATTTCTTCAGGTGTGCGCTCAGGTTCTTTGAAAAATAAAATGGTGATAATCAAGTTGATGATCGTGACAACTGCAGCACCGTAGAAAACGTAATGCCACGTCGGCTGAGCATCACTTCCACGTAACGCAGAAGCGGCAAGAGGCGCGAGGAATCCACCAACATTAACGACCCAGTAAAATAGACCAAAACCGAAAGCAGAATTATCTTCGTTGAGAGACTTAGCGACTGTACCCTGAACAGGCGGCTTAAAGATTGCCGTACCCAAACCGATCGTGCATGCGGCAACCATCATGATCACGAAATTAACCGTTTGATTAAGAACGTCGGGCGTTCCTGTTATGAGACCCGCGAGATTTAAAACGTTGGCCATAAGAATATAGCCAAGTGTATTAATAATGAATGCAGTAATGAGCGATTTTTTGTAACCAAACGATTCGCTAAAACCGCCACTGACCATCGGAACGATGCACTGAATGAACGCCCAAACGCCAAAGATGGCACCTTTCTGTACCATGCTCAAATCGAGTCGCCCAGTTCCGACGCCTACCATCATAAGTGGCAAAACGGCACGAACACCGAAATATGCCAATCGTTCACCAGCCTCTTGAGCATTTGCCAGCCAAAACGCCGGCTTAATGCCACTGAGGCTTACCTTTTTCTTCTCTGCCATAATTCTCCTTATAAACGCCCATCGATTGACACGATAAGTTCAAACTGAAGCGTAAAAAATGTCAGATTCCAAATGTTAAACTTCAATAGGTTAAACGTATGCGTAAAACCTACACTCTTTTTTGTAATAACAGGCTTTAAGATGAAATAAAACACGAAAAACGCCGCAAACACGTGGATTTAGGACGTTTTGCGGCGTAATCGACACCTATGATGAGCATGCCCAATTTCGAATTAAAGATAAATTCTTCATGAATTCATGAAATCAAATTCAGATTTTATTCGAACTGTGCTGCATAAGCAACTTACGAGCATGGAGCTTCATGTGTCCAGCCTGAATGCCTTCGGTCGTAAGAGCTGCAAGTGCCGAAAAGTTCTGAGCCAAACCTATTGCAAGAATAATGCCGCAAAGCGTCTCATAATCATCGATCTGTGCGGCTTCAAAAGCAGCGTCAATGCTCTCAAGGGCGTGTCTTGCGCCACCCACCAAACCCACAACGACCGGCATACAAAGTTCACCGACAAGTTTATCCTCAACGCAACGCCAGGTTGAGAGCGGCTTATGCTCCCCCGTTCGACAAGCAAAATCAAATGCAGCAGCGCTTTGTGCACGTGTATCTTGCCCAAGCGGCGTTTCGACAGCAAACACGCCGTTCAAAATACCTTTGTTGTGCGTCACAGCCCGTTCCGGCGAAACAAGTGCAAACTTCGATGCAAGTTCAATACGACGTGCAAGTTCAGCCCCAGAAACATCGCGTTTGTAATTGTCCAAAAGCGTAAACGGCAGCGCTATGCGAGCCTTGGCAATGCGCCCTTCGCCGTTATTCGTAAGGATCGCCATACCAGGCTCAAAAGCACCAAGAGGGAAGATCGCATTCAGCGACTTCATAGTCTCCTGCAAAAGGATCTCAGCCATCGTGTTAACGATATTGGCTCCCATCGCATCGACCGTGTGCACATCGAGATTTCCAACAATAAAAGTCTCTGTGACGCACGAATCCTGTAGACATTCAAACTCGAGCGAGAAAGCATCTCCCCCGGCAATCTTTAATCCTGGGTCGCAATCGTTTGCCAATTTAAGCAAAGACTCACGTTTGTTCATTAGACGAGCAGTAGCGAGCGGAGCCTGCATCAGATCATGAGCAATGATCACGATTTGCGCACGTGTCACGGGTTTTTGAACTTCGACCGACACACCACCAGCGCGAGAAAACAGAGCACTGCCTGCATTTGCAGCCGCAACAACGCTCGGTTCTTCGGTACACATGGCTACGCAGTGATCCACGCCAAACACACACACACCTGTGACCATGCTCAAAGGGAGCGTAAATCCCCCCACGACACACTCACTCATGAGTTCGAGGGCATCCAGCGGCGTACCGCCAATCAACGCGTTTAAAGCGTCTGTCGAAGTGTGCAATTGAAGCGCTTTTAAACGCTCCCAAGGCGTCATGCGACTAAATCCAGAAATATGCATAGAGGCTCCAGATAAAAAAAAAGCCCTTCTCAAAGAAGGGCTCAAAATCAACACAATGTTGGCTTAGCCTTTGGCGCGCTCAACAAATTCGCCGGTACGCGTATCAACTTTAACGAGTTCGCCTTCTTCGATGTAGAGGGGAACGTTGATGGTAAGACCGGTTTCGAGCGTAGCAGGTTTGGTGCAACCCTGAGCCGTATTGCCCTTGACACCGGGATCGGACTTCGTAACTTTGAGGTTAACGAATGTTTCGAGTTCGACGGAGATAGCTTTACCGTTGAAGAAGAGAACTTCTGCGGGGGAGTTATCTTTGAGGAAGTTCATTTCCCATTCGATCTTGGATTTTTCGATATATTCCTGATCATAAGTCGCCTGATCCATGAAGACGCATTTGTCGCCTTCCTCATAGAGGAATTCCATTTCGCGAACTTCGAGATTGGGGATGTCGACGTTTTCGCCAGAGCGGAAGTTGTTTTCACGAACGAGACCCGTGATGAGGGATTTGTATTTCGTCTTGACGAACGCAACGCCCTTACCAGGTTTTACGTGCTGGCATTCGACGATAACAAAAGGTTCGCCGTCGATTTCAATTTTAAGGTTTTTACGAAAATCTGTTGTAGAATACTGTGGCATGGGAAATAAAGCCTCATTAAAAAAAGAATTGAAAGCGCCAAAACTCCAGCGCAGCTCGCCCGCATCCGGAGCATTTTGGCCCGAAAAAAGGACGCGCGCGTATAACATATTTATCTTATCTGTTTCAAGGCAGAAGCAGCATTTTATAGAGCTTTGAGCATTTTTTGTGAGCCGGCTTTTCGTGCGCCGCAAATGCGGCGCGTCAATACGCCGGCTCGCCGACGCTTTTCCCGCATTTTATACATACGAAAAGTCAAAATTTGTAAACGCACAAAAGAAGAAGCATAAATCTTGATCGAAACACAGTACATGCGCTCAATACGCGTCGCCTGCGGTGCTATTACATACGCACCGCATAGCTCGACATAACTTGTTCCGCTGTTTAAAGCATCGTTACGATGCTACACCCACACAAATGTAAACGTGTTCATAGCACTTACGTGAAGCTGATGATACACGCCGAGTAAGCACCACGAGCCATTTGCTGCGTATCGATCCCGCTGCCGTGACTTATTCTTTTCCACCACGAAGCGATTTGCGAAGCTCGGCTCCAGGTCTAAAAGCATCCGATACTTTTTCGCCAATCTTGAGATAACGCATTTGTTCTTCGTCATAGATAATCGGCTCTAATGCTTCGAGCACCACTTTGTCTTGCGCATTCAGAATTGATTCGTCAGCAAGTATATTTTTAACCTCACCCGTAATCTGTGTATGACTACCTACGGTGACAGTGTGGCGAACTTCGCATTCAAGCGACAAGCGCATTTCGTTGATAATCGGTGCGTTGACGGTTCGTGCTTTCGTTGTCGTCATGCCGAGTTCTTTGAGTTTATCAGCATCATAACCGGATTCCACGCCAAGATAATCGGCGGCTACAACCTGGTCTACACTCGGAAAACTAAGAACGAAAGCATTTTGAGCCAGAATGCTCTTCAACGTTTTGCGCTTCGCCGTGGCATTAATGGCGATGGTTACACATGGTGGAATATGGCTGCTCACCATATAAAAGGCAAGCGTGCACGCATCTGGCGTACCGTTTTCATCGTAGGCTGACACGACAACGGTTTCAGTGGGAGAAACAACAGAATGAATCTTTAATTCTTTTTTACGCATCCAATAACCTCATAAATCTCATAAAACGAACAAAAGCTGAACGCATACATCTTGAAAGCCCCAGCGTATAAATCATTCAGGTTTTCACTGCTCCCTCTCTGACAAGGACTATGTGTGTCGAACGTAAACCATGGCTTTAATCTTTTCTTAAATTTTGTTGTAGTTTGCGAACTCAGCTCGAATGTTCAATATTGATGAAATGACATTTCTTTCCACAAAGTTCAAAGACAAAAATGAAAAAAGCGGCGTAAAACAAGCTTTTGCGAAACATGCTAACAAATTCAAAGGGTTTTGCTTAGAAGAATACATCCAATTCAGGCGACTCAGTCTTAATACTTGCATTCTGCGCGCAACAGGCATACACTAAACGGCGATTTTTGGTCTACCTTATAAGGTAGCTCAATCCGATACTCAAAGGATCTTTTTGGCGTCAGTCTGTAGTGGAGGTGACATGTCCAATCCGTTTCATAAAACGAGTCGCTTGAAGCACTTGTTCTCAATTCTGGTGCTTGTGGCTTTTACTTTTTCATTCATACCTATTGCGTCAGCTCAGGGTGATTTCGATTTTGCCGATGACGAAGAGATGGGTGGGGGAGATTTTGACTTTGCCGATGACACGCCAGCACCGCTTGATCTCAGTGAGCATTTTGTGATGCCCAACAACGGCAAACCGGTCAACCTCGTATTTTTTGAGCCTGTCGATGAGACACCCGAAAAAACACTTGATAACTTGACTGAAGCAACACTTGACGCTCTCAAAGGGGATATGTATTCCGAATACGATTCGGTCAAAGGCATTCCTGTTTTGCAGAAACTTTCCACGATGTCGGCTGATGATCGTATGATGTGTATCGACGATCCCGAATGCATGGCGAATATTGGTGCCGAAATCGGTGCTGCCAATATCGTTGTCGGCCGTATTTACACCGTTGGTCGCGATCAACCTTCTGTCACGCTCGATCTCATCGACGTTAATGCGCGTCAGACCAAAAACTCCATTTACTTCGATACCCAGTCCCGTCTCCGTAAACAAGAACAGGACATCAAGGGCGCTTTGATCCGCTTGTTCGGTATCAAACTCGATGACATCAAAATTAAAACTGACGTCGTCGAAGAATCCGCTCCGCTTCCTACCGGTCAGCTCGTCGGTGGTATCGTCATGGGCGTCGTCGCACTCGCTGCCGTCGGTACCGGCGCTTACTTCGGCTATGAAGCAAAACAACTCGAAGATAAAGCTGCTGACGCCATCAAAGCTAACGAAAGTATTACGGCCGATGAAGTCATGAACGCTTCTGATACGAAGATCTATGACGAAAAACTTAGCGGTAAAAATCAGCGCAAAGCCAAAGATAACTACGATAAGGCCAAAGATTACGCCATGATCGCTGATATCCTCTACGCTTCCGGTGCCGTCTGCGCAATCGTCTCCGTAATCCTCTTCCTCGTCCGCACCGAAAAGAGCGATGACATCTTCGCTAAACATGACGTCTTCGTTTCTCCTTCCGTTACAACGGATGGCAACGGTGGTGTCGTGGCCGGCTTCTCCTTCTAATCAAGGTTAGCTGACTTAATTTCAAAATCCCTCCCACGCGGAGGGATTTTTTTTGCCCTTCGAGGCATCCCCAACGCCCATTCTTTACCCTACGCGTTTATCCCCCCCCTTTCCAAGTCTGGACATTTCTTATGCTCAAAGGCCCTATCTCATACTCACTTATCAAAAAATCCGGAAAAGCAAGACGCGGCGTCGTGCATACACAACATGGCGACATCCAAACCCCCGTCTTTATGCCCGTCGGTACCAATGGTGCCATCAAAGCTCTTAGCGTCGAGCAGGTCGAAACACTCAATCCCTCCATTATCCTAGCAAATACCTACCACCTTTATATGCGCCTCGGTCCAGACTTCCTTAGAGAAGCCGGCGGCTTGCACAAATTCGCTAGCTGGGATAGAGCCTATCTCACGGATTCGGGCGGTTTTCAGGTGTTCAGCCTCTCAAAAATGAGAAAATTTGACCCGGATGGCGTCCATTTTCAATCCCACATTGACGGTAGCAAACACTTTTATACCCCAGAACTTGCCATGGATATGCAGGCCGCAATCGGTAGCGATATCGCTATGGTTCTGGATGATTGCCCCGCACTCCCTGCAACACACGATCGAATCGAAGCAAGTGTCGCTAGAAGTATCGCATGGGCAAAACGTTGCGCTGAATGCCCTCGACCTTCCCATCAGGGCGTGTTCGGCATCGTCCAAGGTGGACTCGAGCTCGATATGCGCTTAAAACACCTCGAAGCGCTCATCGAAATGCCGTTTCAGGGTCTCTCAATCGGTGGCCTCTCGGTCGGTGAAACACCCGCCGAAATGCACGACTTGTGTCAGCGTTTTATCTATCAAATGCCCGAAGATTTTCCGCGCTATTTGATGGGCGTCGGTACCCCCTGGGATCTCGTCGAAGGCGTCGCCGCCGGTATCGATATGTTCGACTGCGTCATGCCTACGCGTAATGCACGCATGGGTACCGCTTTTGTCGGTAACGGAAAACGTCTCAATATACGCAATGCCGCAAATCGCCGCGACCTTCGTCCGTTAGACCCCAATTGCCCTTGCCTCGCATGTAGACGCTTTTCCCGCGCCTATATCCGACACCTCTTCGCCGCAAAAGAAATTACGGCCGAAATTCTCCTCACAATTCATAATCTGACGCATTACCTCGAATTGATGCGAAAGATTAGAGAATCACTCGAAAACGATACCTTCGAAGCACTACGCGCTCGCTTCCAACCTGAAGCAGAACCCGAAATCTAAATCACCCTCGTTTCCTGCATCTTTCTATGCAGGAAACGTTAATCTGTAGGTTCAATGCATACGAAATTTGTTTATAAAAATGTGCTGAACCATTAAAATAGATATGGCCTTGTATATGCCAATAGGCCCATTCTTTCATTTACGCGTCCTATGACGCATGGGTATCACGATGTCTGCTCCAATTTTGCCAGAAACGGTTGCAACGCCTTACCAGGGTGACAACGCGCTCATTTCCAAACTTACGCAGGTCGACTGGGTCGTTCTTGATTTTGCTAATGGAAAAAGAACTTTTCAAGAACTCGCCACTATCCTTCCAACAGAACAATCTGCAATCATGGCGTCCTTTCATCACCTCGAACAGCTCGGCTTTTTGAGATGGGAAACGCCACAGGATCAAGTGCGTAACCAAACAAATCCCCGATTCGCGTCAAGTAGGTTAGATTCAGAAAATCGCGTTTCACAACAGGCGGACCCCGTCAATATGGCTATGGCGGATCTCTCCGACAGTGAGTGCCTCCAGTATCTTCCGCAAAGACTCCTCGTGCCGTTCAGAGCTTTTTCTCCAAAATTATCAGACCCCTCGCTCGACATCGATCTCGGTACTCAAGCTCTGATCGAGTTTCTCTCCATCAACATTTCGACGCTGGCACCCGCTGAAATCCTCGGTACAACGCCAGATGCCTCTAAAACTGAAATTCGTCAGGCCTACCTCAAACGTTCTCGCCTGTACCACCCAGACCGCTTTTTCCGCAAAAATATCGGTGTCTTTGCTACCCATCTCTCCAATCTTTTTAAAGCAGTAACGCGTGCATTCGCCGCACTCCAATAGCCGAATAGTGAGCTGATTATGTCTAAATATGCCTTGGGAATTGACCTCGGAACAACAAACTCCTGCGTTTCTATTATAGAAAACGATAAGCCAATTATTATACCCAACAAATCCGGTTATAAAACGACCCCCTCCATCGTCGCAATCACAGAATCGGGCAAACGCCTCATCGGGCAGCTGGCAAAACGACAGGCTATTACAAATGCTCAGCACACCGTGTACTCAACCAAACGCCTCATCGGTCGTAGCATTGATGATCCCGAAGTCCAAGAGTGCATGAATACACTCCCTTACGAGATTCAGGAAGGTCCTCACGGCGACGTCCGCGTCGTCATGCGCGATCATGCCTACTCCCTCTCTGAAGTCGCCGCTATGATCCTCTGCGAACTCAGAGACGTCGCGGAAGATTATACTGGCGAAAGCATCGATCAAGCCATCATCACTGTTCCGGCTTACTTTAACGACGATCAGCGTCAGGCTACTATCGACGCTGGTAAAATTGCCGGACTCGATGTCCTCCGTATTCTCAATGAGCCAACTGCAGCCGCTATCGCCTATGGTTGCAAATCCGATAAAAAACAAACCATCGCCGTCTATGACCTCGGCGGCGGTACGTTCGATATCTCCATCCTTTCAATCGAAGACGGCGTCTTTAACGTCCTTTCTACAACGGGTGACACCTTCCTCGGCGGTGAAGACTTCGATAACCGTATTATCGAATACCTCGTCGTCGACTTCGCTCGCAAACATGGCGTCGATCTCCGCACTGACCCCATGGCGATGCAGCGCCTTAAAATCGCCGCCGAAAAAGCAAAATGCGATCTCAGCTCCGCAAACGAAGTTGAAATCAACTTGCCCTTCATCTGGACTTCCTCCGACGGACAAACACTCCATATCAATACGACGCTTACCCGTGACATTCTCGATGAACACGTCGTCGACCTCGTCAAACGTACACTTAAAATCTGTCAAGTCGCCCTCGAAGATGCAAACGTCACAATCGATGAAATCGACGAAGTCGTCCTCGTCGGCGGTATGACCCGTATGCCACTTATCCAGATGGCTGTTTCGGAATACTTCCAACGCGAACCCGCCCGCAACATCAACCCTGATGAAGTTGTTGCTATGGGCGCTGCCATTCAAGCCAACGCTCTCGTCAATCAGGAAGAAGCGCATATCCTCCTCGACGTTACCCCCCTCGACTTGGGCATCGCTATTCACGGCGGACGTTTCCACGTCATTACACCCAAAAATACTACCATCCCATGCTCAAATTCTACGGTCTTCACAACAAGCCAGGACAACCAAACTTCCTTAAGAATCGTCGTCCTTCAAGGCGAAAAAGAAAAAGCTTGTGATAATCAGACCCTCGCTGAATTTACTTTCACGGGCATCGAACCTGCCCCCGCTGGCAGTGTCGATATCGAAATCACCTTCGACATCGACGCGGATGGCATCGTAAACGTCACTGCACGCGACCTCAAAACTCAACAAGAACATTCTGTCAAAGTGGATCGTTCTTCTCGACTTACCGAAGAAGAAATTGCCGAAATGGCGAACGCAAATGCGCTTTATCTCAACTTCGAAAAACTTCCTGCAGAACCTCGCAATCTCTGCATCCAAATTCAGTCGCGCGTGAATACCCTCATGGACAAAGCACACGAAGCAAACGATGCCTATTGCCTCAATCGCGCAAGAGAAATTTCGACACGTGCGCTCGAACTCCTCAAAACCCCGGGTGACCAGGACGATCTCAATGCAATGCTGCACGAAATCGACTCCGCTATCGCCTTTATGAGCATTGGCTAGCCCTGTTGAATGTGGGGGACGTCTCCCCCTGAGCGGCTATTTGGCTCAGCCAAATACGCCGCTACCCCCTCTGCGCCTTCGGCGCTCGCTTTACCCAATTCACCCATCATTACATTTTTATATGACGTCACTTTGACACCATGCTCGCGATTAAACTAAAAAACTACTTCGTAACTTTTTAGTATATTCAGCAATAACAAATCTTAAGGCTGGCATTCGCCAGCCTTTTTTTGTTTTTCAACTTCAACTTTAGCCCTTAAACTGACTTTTGCTTAACCACGAAGCCGCCCTCAAAAAAATACAGTCACAACAACACGAACCCTCAAAACTTGGGAGCGAACCATCCAAACCACAGCACAATAACAAAAAAGGCCCCGAAAACTCGGAGCCTTTTAGCCTCTATGCAGAGAATTAGTTCACATTAATTTTAAGTGAAATGTTGAGTTCATTACGAATTTCGGTGAACTCATCAGACAAATTGTATTGGAAGAGCGAATAGGCAACGGGAACCTTGGTAATGTTCATAATGCGCTGCTGCGGCATATCAAGACCACCGCAATTCGGCAATTTGCGTCTGATCATACCGTTGATCGAAGCACTCAAATCAGCGGAACAGAGCAAACCTGCGCGCGCTTCGATGATCTCAAGCGCATTGCACTGCTGAACAGGATCGAAATTGAAGAGCGAAACGTCGACGCTTCGCACATAATCGGCAATCGTTCTACGAACTCTGCGGTCGAGAACCTGTTTGATATGCGCAAAAACGTTCGGATCTGCGTACTGATCGTAAACGAGAGCAATTAAGTTTGTAGCCAGTCTTGAGATATCTTCATAAGAAATCGCATCAAGCGGCGTCAAACCTAAGCTCGCCGAAGCGAGTCCCGACGCGATATGATAGCGGCGTTCGTTGTCGCTCGCATTCTGGAGAAGTGCACCGTTAAGACACCATCCGCCTTCGATTTCGTGGTCAACCCCCATCACAAATGGCACGCCATAAGCGAGTCGAATGTTAGGCGTATCGCAACCAAAGAGACGCATGATTTCGGTCACAAGCGGTGCTAAACCAGGAATACTGTTAAGACTTTCATATTTAACAGGCGTAGTTTGCGGTGGGACAATAAACGGCCCCGCAAGTTTAAACAGTTTTTGAATATACTGATTAAACTTAGGCGGCGCGAGGCGCTTGAGGATCGTCTCGTTCATACAATTATAAACGTAGGGACGATGTGCCGCATAAGAAGCCTGACTCGAGGGCGTGAGATGCGAAGCGTCTCCCAAAAATGCCAGTTGCTGTTCGACGCGAGGTTGCATGTCGAGACGATGTGCATCCAAAGCAACCTGCAAAAGTGCCTCGTAAGGTTGAAGCGAGAAGGGGGCGATTGATGCCGCTTCGAGCGCGTGGCGCGTAGCTTCGTTAGGATCAAACACGTGCGCTGCGAGCAATTGCGCTTCGAGACGATCGGGCATGAGCTGAGCTGCAGCCAAAGCATATTTATCCGACTCAAAACGCATATTGAGCGGATTGAGATAGATCATAGCTGCAAATTTATTGACAGCATACTGACTCTCGGGAGGTAGATCTTTAATGGCCACGAGCGTTTCAACAAAGCTACGAACGACAGAAGGTTCGTCGCTATTTTGAATCCAGGGCAAAATTTCATTCAATATACGAACTGTATCGAGCGGAACGATTTCTGCTGCCTGTTTCAGCGTCTCAGCGATGTGAGCCGTGTCCCCGAGGCTTTTATAAATCGTCGCCATGAGGAGCAATGTCGAAATATTGTCCGGAGCTTTTAGACACTGATTGAGTTTTATACAAATTGCAAGGCTGTCTTGGTATTTTGTTTCATCAAAGTAGACTTGAGCCAAGAGTTTAAGCGCCTTTTCGTCATCCGGCTTCTCAGCCAAAATCGCTTGAAGCAGAGAGATTGCCTGTCTTGAGCGATGCAATTTCATGACATAGAGTTCGGACAATTGATAACGTGCATCTGTAGCAATGTCATTGGGAAGATCCGTGATTTCGAGCAATGACTCAAGTGCCGTTCCCGCCTCATGAAAATGCTGTTGTTCAACCTCTACGCGGATAAGTTTTTGGTAAGTTTCGACGTTATTGTGATCAATTTCGAGAGCCTGACGAAGTTTAACGACTGCCTGAGCTGGCTCTTTAAGGTCATTGGCATAAAAGTCTGCCATTTGCAGATAACGTGACAAGCGATTAGCTTTTGAAATTGAGCGAACGTGAATCTGGAGTGTATTATCAATTTCCTGCAATTCATGCTGCTGCGCCAAAAGTTCGACGAGCGTATCACAAAGATCCATGCGATGCGGAGCGAGCAAAAATGCCTGCTTGATGTTGGTAATGGCAAGATCCGGATTATAGAGTTGCGTCTGAGCGAGGTAGGAAGCCTGTTTCCACGCAATGATACGCATACCGAGATTTTCCATACACTTGCCTTGCATAGATAGATAACGCACTGCAAGTGTAACATTGTTGAGTTGAAGCGCAGTATTTGCAGCCATACGAAGTGCTGGCAAGTGGAAGGGTTTCTTTTCGACAGCTTCGCACATAAGCGCAAAAGCTCTCTGAGGCTGATTGGCATAGATCGATTCAGCGATAGAGAGTTTCAGTTCTATTTCATCATCTGGCGTTGCGCGCAAAAGGCGTTTTTCGAAGAATGGAACAAGGTTAGCTCGGCTTGGCTCCATAGCTTCGAGACGTTCGTTGGCAATAATTTCGCTTGGCTCGATTTCAAGGATACGTTTAAGCGCAGCGATTTCGTCGACGCCATTAACGCGCGATTCTTCCTGTAAGTAATGGGCAATATCTGCAGCCGTTTTGTAATAACTGACAGCAAGCTGTTTATCCTGACTTGTATTTGCAGCCTCCATATAAAGGAGAGCGCATTCTGCAGGCTGATGTAACCAGTCTTGAACGTGAATGAGCAAATGGCGAGCTTGAGCAAACGAAGGTTTAAGCGCAAGCGCCAATTCCAACGGATGAACGGCATCGTTGTACTGATCAAGTACCCATACGTAGATAGACGCAAGCGCAAAAGCACACTCTGCTTTCGAATTCTGTGTTTTGGCGAACGATGAGGCCTTGTGAAGCGCCTGAAGCAAACGATCATATTTGCGCATGACGAGACAGCACACATTCAAAAGCTGACCAGCCTCAGGATAATCCGCATAGATTGATAATGCATTTTCAAGAACTTCTATTGCAGCATTATAATCCTTCAAAACGCTGATATATTTAAGCGCAACAATATAAAGTCTGCGAGCACGTGCCTGAGGACTTGAAACAAAAGGATTTGTCCTCAAAACTAGATCGTAATACGCATTGATATTGCGCATCTTCTTATAAATGTGCTCAAGGCGCTTAATTGCAAATACATTGGTCGGATCAAGCTTCAGAATACGTTCATACGAAGAAATTGCCGACGTATCATTGCTTAACTGCTGCTCATAGACCATACCAATCTTGCAGAGCGTCGACACTTTTTCGTCCGAAGAAGAGAGGTAACGAATGACCTCATTGAGGACGCTGACGTACTCAAGCCAACGATGCTCTTCGGCAAGTATTTTACACAGCATGCTATAGACATCCGTATTCTGAGGATTCTCCTCAAGTGCCTTGCGCAAAAGATTGATAGCAAACTGCTTTTTATTAAGATACGTAACACAGATCTCTGCAATTCGAATGTAGAGCATGCATCGTTCTGCTGGACTAGCAGACATTTCTTTTTCGATGAGAAGTGTCTCACACAATGCAAGCCAATTATTCGTTATCCGATAATCTGTCTGCAAATGATGAATTGCGCAGATATCGTCTGGATATATTTCGCGGTACTGATTGTAGTAGCTAATGGCCTCGTTGTAACGTCGAACATTTTCGTTAAACCCAGCAAGCGTAAACAAAAGCGATGCGCGCATGCGAGCGTCCGTAACCACAGAAAGACGACGTTGATACATCACGATGAGAGAATCCCAATCTCCTCGCTCGCGGTAGATCAGCTCTGCATTTTCAAAGGCACGTCTTTCAAAAGGATTACATGAAAGTGCTTTTTTAAAGCTTTTGATTGCACGTTCGTAATCGCGCAGTTTATCCTTATAATATATGCCAAGTTCCGTATAACGAGCAGCCGCATCCTCCGTTCCCGTTTTGGCCATCATTTGTGCAGAAATTTCTTCTACACGCTCGAATTGGCCTGTCTTCATCAGCAATTCGAGATACATCGACTGCAAAAATGGATTCTGCGGATAAGCATCATAGACTTCTTCCATGACGGTCTGAAGACGCTTAACATCACCAGGATTATTATAATGGATGTTTACAGCACGCAAACAGGCATACTCAGAACGTTCCTTCGTACTTGTCGCCAGATCTTCAAGACGCGACAACACTTCGTCAACTTCCTGCCAATGCTCAGAATTCTGACAGAAGTTGTCCAGCAGAAAATCGAGGGCCGTTGAATCCGTGGTATTCATGTTATACGCACGTTCCAACGAAACGTTGGCGATCTGAATATCTCCAAGCTTATCCCCTGCTATACTTCCGTCCAGCAACAAAACACTGTGCGTAAGCGCTTTATCTTTCGTTGAATCAGCAAAAGTCGTGATCAGTTTGTGCGAAAGTTGCCAATGCTCTAATTGCATCAACAAACTCAAAACTGTGTTAAATGCTGAAAGAGACTCCGGGCATTCCTCCATCGTTTGAAGGTATTTTGTGATCGCTTCACGTGGCTGCTTAAGACGATAGTTCGTTATCTCAGCCTGCATCATGTAAAAACACGCGCGGTCTTCGCGGTTTTCACTCATTGCTGCTAGCTTGTTCAAACACTCACACGAATCAGCCCACAACTGATTGGATATGAGCAAATGCTCAAGCGCAGCAAGCGGACCAATGCGCTCAGGCGCTAAATTGACCGCACTGTGAAGACATCGAATGGCTTCATCATGTGTTTCATCGGTATATTGAACAATACGAGCATACTCTTCGAGATAAATAGCCTGTTCTGACTTGGGAATATCAATATCAAGCTCAGACTGAAGCAATGTAGCTACGTCTTTGGTTTTATCGTACGCACGCGCTATACGTCTAAGCTCATGAATCGCCGTCAAGCTGTATCCATTCGCTTCGAGCGCTTTTAAATAACGCACGTACGCAAGCTTTTCGTAGCCAGCATGTTCCAAAATGCGCGCTACAGCGAGATGAATCGTGTTCTCACGAGAAATATCTCGCGCTCTACTATGCTTGATCTCATCGTCATACGCATTGATGATATCTTCAAGCGCTTCAGGAAGACCAAATCCGCGTTCTAGATCTACACTGTTCGCATCATAGTTAAGCTTTTCGTAAGAATCTCCAATATAGGGTGACGTCTGCGGATTTGAAAAATGCGTCTGTTGCGGTGCTGCATCAACACCTAAAACTGCTGCAACTTCCTCATCACTGTATTCAGTTTTCTCGCTAACCTCTGATGACTCGTTCTTAGACGATCTATAATCCGTTAGCGTTCCCAAGACTTCAGGATCAATCTGATCGACATTTTTGACTGCTTTTTTAGCGATAGCTGCTGCCATCTGTGATGGCAACACAACCTGTGTATCGGACTTAATCTTAACGCCATTGGTTGCATCATCTACATCCACCGGCGCTTGCGCATCCTCAGAAGACACTTTGTCTTTCAAACGAGGTATCGGCTGAATGCTCACTTTGGGCGAAGAATCACTTTTTGATAAAAGCGATGATTTTATCGCAGGCGGAATGGCTGGTGGTTTCGCACCCGCTGCTTCCGATGGCGTTTTCGTTGACTCTGCACCACTCTGCGATGACACAGATTCATTCGTAGATGATACCTTCGATCCCTCAACACTTGACGTCGCTTTTCCCGCTTCAGAAGAAGAATCCGATGCTTTAGCTGTGGGTATCACTAAAGATAGAAGCGGTGGAACCGATGCTGGTTTCTCCAACTTCACGCCAGAATCCTGCTTTTTGACAGAATTGTCCGTTACTGCAACACCTGCAAGCGGTGGAAGCGGCGGAACTGGCGACTTGGGTGTCGTTGTCGACAACTTGGATTCTTGACTTGAATCAGCTTTGCTTTGCACTGATTCCGATTTCGACGACTCCTTCTTGGCTTCCGCCTCTGACTCCGCTACGACCGGCTTGTCCTGCGATTTCACTAACTGAGACATCGGAGTCACAAGCGTACCAGAAAGCGCCGCCGCTTGCTTTTCTACGCCAGATACCGCCTTCGACGTACTTCCAGCATCTGTGCTAGACACCTTGTTCGCTTTTAACAACGGAGGAACTTTCGGCCCCGTGTCTCCGTTGGATTTCCCCAAACTTGGAAGCTTTAGCTTCGGAAGCTTTGCTCCTTCCACGGGTTTCGTGCCAGTTGAATTACTTCCGCTTTTACTTGGACTCTTCGTCGCCATCTTGAATCTCCTCAAAACAAGGCTACTACAAAATACTCCTTCTGATTTTAACCGTTTTCACCCCCTTCTCGCAACATTACTCAATTTATTTTTAACACCTACATATCCTACATTCTTGCCTTTGATGATAAATGTCGTTATTTACCATTGTAAACTACCGGCTACGGGGGTACGCCGGTTCGATTTCCCTCAGGGAGACCTGCCTGTGATACGTATTCTCGCTATTGATATCGGAAATACCCGCGCTTCCTTCGCTCGTTTCGAAAATCGTTCCCTCCTCTGGAGACGCGACGTTTCCACTTCCCACTTTCCTGAACTCGCACGTGAAATCCTTACCGATCACGTCGATGCTTGCGTCGTCTCGAACGTCTCTAAAAATCGCGCTTTCTTTGACGAATGGATCATTACTCGCTTTAAAGATCATACATTCTGCATTGATCCTTCAAATTATCCTTATAATATTCAATACTCCCCCGTCGATTCCCTAGGTCATGACCGACTCGCAAATGCAATCGCAGCACACGAACTCGCTCCTCAAGGCGCAATCGTCATCGACCTCGGTACCGCTACGCACTTTGATGTCATCGCACCTGATGGCTCTTTCCTAGGCGGACCCATCCTCTCCGGACTCGAAACCATGCTCAATGCTCTCACCGAACGCATTCCGCATCTCCCTGAAATCAACCTCGATACAAATCACGTCAATCCACTCAGCCAAAATACCTGCGACGCAATTAACGCTGGAACCATCCTCTGCGCTGCTGGCGGAATCGACCGTATTACTGACGAAATCCAAAAGAACCTCAACTTCGTTCCTACGCGTCTCCTCACTGGCGGAAATGCCCCCATCCTAGCTCCGCATATCCACTACGAACGCCTCATCCCCAACCTCACGCTCTCGGGACTCGCGATCTACGCCGAAATCATGCTCAAAAAATCCGGCTGGATGCGACGTTCTGCTTAATGCACACACGCTTTATTTTAAAGGGGGAAGCCTCCCCCTGAGCGGCTATTGCAAATCTGCTGGCTCTCTAAATAAGATCCAGCACGCTTGCAATACGCCGCTACCCCCTCTGCGCGTTCCGCGCTTACAAGCCAACACTACGTGCAAGTTACTTAAAGGGGCGGCTATCATGGCCGCCCCTTTGGGCCGTCCGCAGCACAGAGCGAGAATAAGAACAGTATAAAATTCTGTAACGAGCGCATTTCGTTGCAGTTAATGAAAATATGCTGTGGAACAGCAATGATCTACGATCATTCAATGACGTTGCAGTTGCCTAAAAAACGTGTTGTTAAACTGCAACGTCAGAATTTCTTAACCCTCTGTCTCTGCTAAGACTAACTTCAGTTGCTCCGTTAACTGCGCTTTGACTGTCGGATCTTTCATTGCAAAATCTATCGATGCGGTCAGTAATCCTAATGGCTGACCTACGTCATGGCGCTTGCCATGAAATAATATCCCCTTCATCGGACATCGACGATTGTAACGTCGCATCGCATCCGTTAGCTGTATCTCTCCACCTAAACCGGGTTGCTGTTCCGCAAGCTCTTCAAATATCTCTGGCGTAAACGTATATCGGCCTGTAATCGCCAAGGACGACGGCGCTAAAGCCGGCTGGGGCTTCTCTACCATATCTTCTATCGCATACACATCTTCTGATATTGCACTCGCTTTGACAATGCCATAACTGCGTCGCTGCTCATACGGCACTTCCATGAGCAAAATAGCCGGCGTCTGCGCGTTCAATAGCTTTAATCCATTTTGCATTAATACTTCGTCAGGCAAAAGAACCGAAAATGGGCGATCTCCTACGTCTTCTCTTGCACATAATATCGCATGACCCAACCCCTTCGGCTCCGCTTGAATACACGATTTGATCCGCACGCGCTCATGAAGACTCGCTGACGATGCACCTTCGTACGCTGGACCTAAATCAGATGAGTCAAATTGAAGAAAATGATGAAGTACTTCTTCTTTGTCGGGTGAAATGACAAATATGATCTCCTCACAACCCGCATTGACAGCTTCCTCAAATGCATAACTCGCACTCGTACGTCGATAAACAGGAAGTAACTCTTTCGGCACCGTTCGCGATACTGGTAGCCAACGCGTTCCTCGACCTGCTACTGGTATGACTGCAACGCGCGGCGCTTGAACATTTTTCTCATTCGTCGTCATTACTCGCACTCTCCTGTCGTACGGTTACATGACTTGTCGCATACTTCATATAAGCCTGTTCTCACTTGATAATACATTTCATTATCTGCCTGAACACAAATAGTATCTAATGAATCTTTGTCATTCATAGAATCCGCATAGCCGCAAATATTCTTGCGCTCCCCCTCTGATTGGCACGTAGCCAAACCACACATGTCTTTCCCACCTACCTGAATACAGGCCTTCGGACAAAATTCGTTGCGTGCTATAGCATGAAGCTCTGAATTCATATAGCACGTCTCAAGTCGCTGACCATCACACTTAGACGTCGTTTCATACGGATGACACTCACCTTCGACTAGCTCACATTTGGTCTTGCTTGAATTGCATGAACCCATACAATAATACCCATCGATGTAGACAGTTTCCATGGTATTGCGCGTCGTCATTAAACATGCCTTTGCAAAAACGACATTCCCAACACCTTTGATGTTCTCACAACTCGTCTCTATCGCGCCTAAATTCGTACAACTTCCCTCACTGCACGTTGCTTTTTTGCGTGGCCTCGATAGCGTCGTATCCATATATATAACACATCTATCTTTTTCACATGGATTGTCTGCTACAATAACGATGCCGTTATCACAGTAAACCGCCGTATCACCGTTGCAAAAATCTACAAAGGTTTCAGGATCACAAAAATCATCGGTTTGATACTGTTTCATTGCGTTCGTGACACATACCCCCTCATCACAAACTCCCTCGTTGCACGTAATGCCTTGGCATGCCACTTCAACAGTACTTGTATTATTGCCTTCGCCAGGCGTTGTATTATTACCTTCGTCAGGCATTGTATTATTAACACAGGAACCATTCTTACAAATTTGATTCGATGTACAATGACAATCATCGTTGGATGCATCATCACATCCAAATGACACTAAACTCAATCCAAATAGAAACAGTATTGAAAGCCTTTTCATTTTGTCCCTTCACATTCAACAACAAATTAATGATATATAATAATAACTTCGAGGAGGGGGAAGTCTCCCCCTGAGCGGCTATTGGCGCTGCCAATACGCCGCTACCCTCTCGAATGACAATGCTTTACTCTGTATCGTCGCCATAGTAATTCACCCAGGGAATATAAATACTCGTACTGGCTGATGAATCAACCAAGGTATGTTTCGTATCAAGCGTACTAAAACTATTAAAGTCATACCCGTCACGCAAGGACTTATAGGCCGTCAGCGTCACATAAACTGCAGTTGGTTCTGAACCCTCAAAAGTATAATCCCGATCCCCAATAAACTCTGCACTTGTCGCATTGCCTGGGAGATAAAACTGCCACAAAAGCTGATTTGAACCCGGATAATAACCTCGAATCGCTAAAGCATAAAAATCTACATGCTCAGGATGCTCAACACTCCAAGTAATCCGACCGCGCTTCATAAAGCCTTTACCATTATGAAGCGTTGTCTGCTGACCTTCGTTGGCTGAATAGTAATTCTCTGCTGGGAGCGTATCTAACTTAGGAAGTGAAACTAACGGACCAATTTCAATCGGCGAATCAGTTTTCTCAATCCCATACGAATTGAACGATCCTGAATACACTTCATCTCGATACAAATATGTCTGAAGCGCTAACGTTGCACCTTCGAGTTGTCCCCTCAAGGGCGGAATTTTTGTTATGATAACTAGGTCATTCTCTGAATAACCTTTCATAAACCCGCCCAAATAACCATAATTACCCATATTTAAATACGCTGTCGACGAAAGACTCGTGCTGACCACGCCGTGCGGTATATTCAAAATCTTTACACTTTGCGTCTGATTTAACGGAAGCGGACAATTCAAATCCGCCTTCAACGTGACACCACTCGTTACGTATAACCCCGTGCGCGCTCCAAAATATCTTGGGTCAAAAGCCGTCGTTTGCTTGTTATACAAACCACACACAAGACCAACTGCAACATCGCCCTTGCGCGCTTTGATCTTGTACGTCGCGCCTTCGTCAAACAACATATACACATCACCCTGCGCATAACTGCCTGAGTACGGACTCAACTGCGACTGAATGACGAGTGCTGCACGTACCCAATCGCCCGTATTCGCTGTTTCTAAATCGATCTTGTCAAATCCACTGACTTTGCCCGTAATATAACTATCTTTCGGAGGATACGTCACCGTCATATCAATCGGGTTGATCGTACCATCATCAGGAGGCGGATCACTCGGCGGCGTTATCGTTGAACTGCCCGAATCCGGTCTTTCCCACTTCTCTAAATAGATCGTTACATCGCGCGCATTAAACGACTGAATCGAATTACATGAATAACCAGAATAACACGCATATATAATTTGCGTGCCCATCAACAAACTGCTTTCAAACGATACTTGACCCGATCCATTCGTTGTCCCGTGCAAATACGCTTTTTCCCCAACATCAATGTAGACGTCAGCGCCCGTAATCAGTTCGTTCGTGCTGACCGTCATCACCGTAACATTCATTCGGCCGTTTAACACACCGCCAGAAACATGCGAATTTAATCCTGACGGTTCGTAATACAAGACCTCTGTCGATGCTGCGACATTACCTTGCGCATCCCGTACCTCAATGACACTCGTTCCTGCACTGTGCTCCGGTGAAATAAACGTTGCAGACCCAGGCCCATTCCACACGACGTCTTCAATCTCTACGCCGTCCAATATAACACGATACTCAGGCCCAAATCCCTGACCATGAAGCGTAACACTCGTTCCACCGATCGTCGCTATCTCCGATGGCGTAACGCCATACAACGCTAAATCCTCGTCATACGAAAACTTCAAAGGCGTCAAATACGACGCATCGTTTTGAATAAAGCTTATTTTTGCTTCCCCCGATCCCAAAGGCATCGTCGCTTTGACCGTCGTACCGTCAACGACTTGGACGTTCTCTGCCTCAAACTGATCTGCAAAAACACGTAGCGTCTCATCAAAACCGCTTCCCTTGAGCGTCACTTCTGTTCCAGCTTTTCCGTGCGCCGGCACAAGTGAATCTCCCATCGGCTCTGCAACGTAGCTGTAAGCATCTTTCAACACCACGTCGTTCAACGATACATCGACCGTCTGCGAAAACAAAACTGACGGCACCTCCACAACCCACGACAACGCATCGCGACTTAAAACCGTACTCGCTGTTTCCCCAAAATAGACCTCTCCCGTCGAAGGAAGCACCCCAATAATCGTCGCTTCTCCTCCCGATAGCGGTCCACGCGAAGGCAAAACACCTACAATGGACGCATCACCAGCTGCATCGACGACATAAAAAGCTTTGTCTGCGCGCTTTTGACGATAAGCATCGTACACGACAACATCATAACAACCTGGCGCTAAACCACCCAGAGCGACTTGAAGTTTCTCATCACTCAGTACCGTTGACGTCCCATGAACACTGCCAACCATACTCTTCATCGACGCCGCTTCAAACCCACGACCCGAGATCTCCAACACAGATGGCGTGTTCGCCGGCACTACCTGAGGTGAAACAGCCCCAACCTCCAGTGAAGGCAATATCGTCACAGCATCTTTAAGCTCAGTTTGACCATTCGGCGTATTCACAACGAACGTAACTTCACCCGCAGTCAGCGAAGGCAAGACAGCTTCCACAACCCCTTCGCCAACCACAACATCCAACAACGCACGCGTTTCATCGCCAGATTGCGCGTATATGCTCATCGCGTTTTCAAAACCCGTCCCGCGAATCACCACTGGCGTAACAGAGCCCTCAACCGCAATCGACGGCTCAACAGACTGAATCTCAACCTGCTCGGTATAACAAAAACCTTCTTTCAGTGTGACGCTCTCCGAGCCATCCGCACGGTCTACACGAACATCCACACACCCTCGATGCCCCTCTGGAACCGTCGCTCGCATCACCATTCCTGACACAAACGTCGTCCTCGAACTCTCAACCGTGCCAATCGTAACACGATCCGTGCGGCTGTACTTCGCCCCCCTGAGCTGAATCTCATAGCCACCTCCCAATGGGCCGCTCGACGGCGCTATGCTCGTTATACTAAAAGGCGCTTCGACTTCCGTTCCGCCGGGTTCAATCTCGTCATTATCGTCATCATCCCCATCTTCAACACCCTGCGATCCGCCAGGCTTTATGACATCTCCAGGTTGCGTCGGATCGACGTTCGTCCCATTCCCCCCCGGGGGATTCGACGGATCACCCTCTTCGTTCGGCTCTTCTTCCACACGGTGAATGTTAAAATATTCGTCAACGCTAAAACATCCAGGCAGTCCTGTCGCTACGCCACTCAGTACGCATAAAAAAAGTGTTTTCTTAAGGTTCATCTCACTGCCTCCAGTCCGTGGGCATCTTCTCCAAAAACCGGACGCCATCCTATAGATTCGCGCCGAGACTTGCAAGAAACCACGCCTTTTTGATCACACTTTACGTGCCTTTTTACTTTTTTTTATACCTTCGGCTTTTCGGGGCGCCTTGGCCGCCCCTCAATACGCCTTCGGGCGGCCGCTTCGCGCCTGCGCTATCAGCACAATACCATGATTCAAATGCACCCCAACGTTCCTGCGCACCCCCATTCAAGCGCACAACCCCAAACGCAGGCGCAATACGCGTCCGCTTCTTGATGCGCCGTCTTGTGCAAAACACTATGTTCCCCGCTCAAAAAGCCCCAGGGCACCCACAACCTATCGTACAAAAAACGCCGTTCAGAGGTTACGTCCAAACGGCGTTCTTCAAATCAACCTGTTCCGTTAACCGAAACGATCCATCCTCAAATAGTAATTCTCTGCCTTCTCAGCTGACATCGTCGTAAACTTACCGTGTCCAGGCAGAAGCTTGGTATCGTTCGGCAAAACTTCAATCAAATGCTTCAAGGATTTGCGAAGCTCAATCACCGATCCACCCTCAAAATCGGTTCGCCCCACACTGCCCTGAAACAGCGTATCGCCCGTAAAAGCTAACTTCTCAAACGGCAGATAGTAAACTACGCCTCCAGGTGTGTGACCAGGTGTCAAAATGCTCACGATCGAAAGGTCTTCGATCATAAACTCAGCTTCAACGCGCAAATTATGCTCACACGCGGGCATGGTCGCCGTGGGAACCCCAAACATCATCGATTGCTTCTCAAGTCCATCTGCAACGACTTGGTCTAATTCGTGATAGGTAATCTTCGCTTCCGGAAACGCTCGTTTCATACCAGCCGCCCCCGTCACGTGGTCGATGTGCAAATGCGTAAACAAAAACGCCTTCGGTACAGCGCCCATCTTACGGATTGCTGCACTGACTTCTTCGACATCCCCACCCGGATCAACAACAATTGCTGCATGCGTCTTTTTACTCATCAAAATATACGTATTGACCGCAAAAGCACCAATCGCATAGCGCACCACCTGAATACGATCTGTTTCGAAAGAATCGTGAAAATGAGACATTTTTATTCTCCTGCTCCGTACGAAATGACGTCCAACGTTTCGCTAAGTGAATTCAATACAAGAATATAGGATCGCTTAGGATCGACGGCCATGCTGACAGGCCCGCGTCTGTCCACAGAAGTGCTCGACAATGCAAAACTCGACGCTTTGATTGACTCGGCTGCCGCTGCTGCCGAGGCATTCGAACCCTCAGCCCACGCACGCACGTCGCTCTGATTCAAATCCACCACATAGAGCTTGTCATGATTAAAATCTGCAATCACGGCATGGGTATCATCAATCGCCACAGGGATATACATCCCCATGCCCTTTCCAGAATCTAGCTGCAGCGTGCTCGTTTGATAGTCCCCAACTTTATTGTAGTGAATCGAATGCATCTTCGACGAAAACGAAGACCCCACAAGCCAAACGCGGCTATCATCCAAAAAAGCCATCTTGCCGACATCTTCGTTTTTCAGAATTGTTTCTGACACAGGCGTTGCTGCGGTTGAGTAGTCCGTTACGCGCACACCGTTGTCATGCGTCCCCGTAATCTCATAATCGCTATCAAAAACGTAATTTCCTGAGCCAACAGCTGTCATAAACTTCGTCTTGGGCACCGCGTACAAAGCCGTGATATTTTTTATTTCTAGCGCATCTTTTTCTTCGCTAAAACTGCCGTCATGGTTAAGCGATACAATCTTCCCCTCTGCCACACCATTCGTATTGTAATCAGCGCACCCTACGGAAATCGCCTGCGTATAGGGATTAACCACGACATCCATCGGCATATTCAGCCCATGATTGGCAGAAGCCAACGTTTCGAGTGATTTCGGATCGGTCGTACGCGTTTTAACAAGCGTATTGGACACGCTGTTAACCACATAAATGTCGTCGCCTTCAAAAGTCATCGCATACGGATTCGCATTCTGCCCAAGATCAATGTACGCCTTATCGACCTTAAAGGAATCCAGATCGATACGCATCACAACGTTGTCACCCGAGGCAATGGCGTAGGCAAAATCACCATGCACAACAACCTGATTAGGATAAAGCCCCATCGATTCAATCGTCTTGACCTTCGAAAATTTCATTTCGCCACGGGGGCCATCATCAAAATGCTTCTTTTCTTCACTGGTGTCATCATCGCTGCAAGCCGCCAAACACAAACCAGCTGTCAAAAGGAACGCACACAATCCTATTTGTCTTCGCTGAAACAATCTCTTACTCCTATTTAAATTAAATGTTGTCATTGTCCTAATCCGCCAAACGCGCACGTAGTCATAAATTCACACAGTCGTGTCAATGGATCAAATGGCTGCGTATTCGCCTCGATATCAGCGATATACTAGCGTTTGTAAACATGAAAATAGCACACTTCATCCGTCCGCGTCTGTAAACCACACTCTTGGCGAAGCGACTTCTATTTTCCACGATGCAGCGCGTCGGATACATAATCTCACGCGTGTTACGGATGAGCGCAGAAGTGGCCATGTTACAGTTTAGCCAAACTTAATAAAGTCTATAAGCGCATGAACGCAAAGCGTTTAAAGCTCGGTGCTTTCATGATGTTTTTGCGCATAAGCTACCGAGTGTTCACGCGGCTGGAAAACCGCCGAATTGAATAACCCCGTCCGTCGAAGCCGTAGGCGAGACGGGCGGGGCATGCGACATATCCCCCCCCTTTGCCCGCGCGGGTACCTTGATTGAGTAATAACGTGACCATAGCAAAAAATGCTTATAAAATTCGAAATCGAAACTCAAATAGTCTATATCATCGTCGATCATGCCTCTGTTCACTCGAACGAGTCTTTTTTCTTCATCTCAATTTTAAGGATATACCCATGCAATCCAATCGATATTTAGCGTGTCTCCTCGCTAGCACAACCATCTTACTCTCAAACTGCAGCTACGAAGTACAAAACGTAGAATCTACTCACCCCTCAGACTGTTCCAAAGATTGCAATACTGCATGTGACGAGGAAGGAAACTGTTTACAATGTCCTCCAGAGTGTCCAGACAGTTGCGATGAAACTGGGAAATGTAAAGCCCCCTCTGAAGAGACTAATACACCTGTAAATTGTGGAACAAACAACTGTATTAATGGACAAAGTTGTCGGAATGATGGTCGTTGTTCTTTTGAAGTATTTGAAACTGTTTGGCAAACAACACCGAATAGTCCAAGCGTAAAGCTTCCCATAAAATCTGGCAGCGACTGCAATTTTACCGTCGATTGGGGAGATAATACTTTTAATCAAAATATGGATTGTTCTAACGACATTTTAGAACACACATATAATAACCACACAACAAACCATCATATTAAAATTACAGGAACACTTAACGATTGGGGAGTTCGATTCGATAATACAAGCGAAGATAATCAATCTAATTATACGCAAGATCAGTTGATCGAAGTCGTATCGTTTGGCCCAGTTGGTTTGGGTAGTGGTGCCTTTGCCTATTGTAAAAATTTAAACACATTGCCAGAGAATGACATTCCTGATGCAAGTAAGCTCTCAGACATGACCAAGATGTTCTATAAGGCATCTAAATTTAATCATCCTAATATTAGGAAATGGGACACATCAAATGTTACAAGCATGCAAGAAACGTTCGCGAATGCCATCGAATTTAATCAAGATATTAGTGGATGGGATACATCAAATGTAACAAATATGCAAGAAATGTTTGCGAATGCCAAAGAATTTGACAATAATATTAGTGGATGGGATACATCAAATGTAATAAATATGAAAGGCATGTTTTGGGCAGCTTCCACATTTAATCAAGATATTAGTGGATGGGATACATCCAAAGTTACAGACATGGCAGGCATGTTTAATGAAGCTACAGCCTTTAATAGCTCCATTAAATCATGGGATACTCATAGCGTCTTAAATATGGAGTGGATGTTTGCGGGTGCTAAAGCTTTCAACCAAGATATTGGGGAATGGAAAACACAAGGTGTTACAAACATGGCTCATATGTTTGACGGAGCTAAGGCTTTCAATCAAGATATTGGTAACTGGAATACGAGTAATGTTACAAACATGACTGCTATGTTTAAGAACGCTAGTGTTTTTAATAATAATAACAATTCTCTTAACAGCAATAATTGGAATACCCAAAAAGTAGAAAATATGTCGTCTATGTTTGAGGGCGCTACAAAATTCGATCAATACATTGGTGACTGGAAGACCGAAAAAGTTACAGATATGTCCCATATGTTTGATGGAGCTTCGTTATTCCATCAGTATATAGGTGACTGGGATACGAGTAATGTTACAAACATGTCCCATATGTTTAAGGACGCTACAAGATTCGATCAATACATTGGTGAATGGAGGACCGAAAAGGTTACAGACATGTCCCATATGTTTGATGGAGCTTCGCTATTCAACCAATATGTTAATAATTTTAGTACATCTAATGTTACAAACATGTCCTTTATGTTTAGGAACGCTTCGGCATTTAATCAAATTTTAGGCCAGTGGGATACCAAAAATGTTACAAATATGGCCTCTATGTTTGAAGGAGCCATATTATACAATAATAAATTTAATCCATTTACCCCCAATTGGGATACTTCGAACGTAACCAATATGTCCCATATGTTTGATGGGGCAACCGATATGTTTAAAACAATAGAAATGTTCCAATTTGTATTATCTACATTTAATATGTCAAATGTTCAAGACATGTCTTATATGTTTAGGAATACATCACTCAAACTTACGCAGGAATACATCAATAGTGGACTCAAAATTTGGATTAATATACTTTTAAATAACAATTCACTAACAGGGTGTGAACAGATTCAAGGCATTTTTGATGATAACTATGAAACATGCTCATCCATTCAAGATCTCCAGGATCTATTAAATATTCTTGAAATAAATAATTGTTCTGAAACAACATTAATTTCAACATGTGGTAAAAACTAATCCATCAAAGTGATGCTTCTATAAGATAATCACTGCTGTTCCACGACATTTTTTAAAGTACTCAGATAACTCTATTGTAACTCTGTTTTATCGAAACAGAGTCATTTCTAAACATAAAATTAATTTAAGATTACTGTTAAATCGCACGCGTCGCGAAGCCGAAGGCAAGCAGCGGGCGCACCGGGCGAGCGGGCGCGCATGTTGAAGACGAAGTCAAGTTCGCGCCCGCCGATGAGCGAATTAAATCCATCCCATTTACCT
>JAZRWH010000129.1:0-32743 GCA_045599585.1 Myxococcota bacterium | reverse complement strand
AACTGACTTTACTAAGGTCTCTGACAGCTATATCAAACGTGTCTGTAATGAAATTAATCAGAGACCTCGAAAAGTACTTGGTTGGAAGACACCGGAAATGGTTTACTCAAATATGCATTTGGATTGACAATTTTCCGGCCTCCCCCACCAAATTCTAATGATTTCAGAAAAACCTTTAAAGAGCTGTTTACTGTATTTGTTACGATGAACAGTTCAATTTGAGCGCAATGCGGAGCGAAAAGTCTGCCAAAGTGAGGAAACACCGGCATGGCCTTCGCTTGCAGCACGTGCGAAAAAGTTTTTGACCAAGGGTATATCGCTGTCTAATGCATCTTTAAGCGGCCCGTCGAACTTGACGTACCCCTTATCGAGCATGACAATCCGGTCGGCGATTCGTCGGATACTGTCCAGATCGTGCGTAACAACGATCAGCGAAATGCCGAGTTCATTTTTGAGGCGCACCATCAAATCATCGAGATCTGCCGCAGTTACGGGATCTAGTCCTGCACTTGGTTCATCGCTCAAAACGAGTTCCGGTTCCAACACGATCGCACGCGCAAAACCAGCACGTTTAAGCATACCTCCCGACAATTCGCCTGGGAGCAAATGAACAGCATGCGTGAGCTGCACCTGAGCAAGCTTGTGATAAACGAGTTCTTCGATGACCTTTTCGCTTAAATTGGTATGCGCTTTAAGCGGGATTTTGAGATTCTCCAAAATGGTCAGTGAATTGATTAGACCTCCGTTCTGGTACATGAATCCAATGCGACTCAAAAAAGACGAACGCGCATCTCCTTCGAGCGAATTAACATTTTCGCCAAGGACACGCGCTTCACCGCCTTTGTGTGGCACAAGTCCAAGCGTTGCACGCAGAAAAGTTGATTTACCACATCCCGATCCTCCGCAGATACAAGTCACCGTACCGCGAGCAATCCTCGTCGTAATGTCGTGCAGAATTGTTCGCTCGCCATAGCCGACAGCGAAATGTTCAGCTTCAACGACGTATTTTTGAGGATCCGTCTGCATTTATCCCCCGAAATAAAAGATAACACTAAAAACGGCATCAGCAATAATGCACGAAAAAATGCTCTTCACGACACTTGAAGTCGTTACGCGACCGACTGCTTCAGATCCGCCATAAGCGCTGAACCCTTCGTATGCCGCGACCCACACGATGATCCAGGCGAACACGACGCTTTTAAGCAACGTGACGAGCACATCTTTAACGAACATTACCTTCATGAGTTCGTTAAAGAAAGCCGTTGGACTAAGTTCCATATACAAGACGCCGACCAAAAAACCGCCGAGAATACCGGCGCAGATCGAACAGACCGTCAACCCTGGGATTGTAATTGTAATCGCACGAAACTTCGGTACGACAATGTATTTGACGGGTTCAAGTCCCATCGTTCGAATGCCAGCGACCTCTTCATTGATCGACATGGTGGCAATCTCAGCGGCGATGGAGGCCCCACTACGGCCAGCCACGAGGATTGCCGTTAAAAGCGGGGAAAGTTCACGGACCATCGAAATACCAATCATATCCGCGACCATGATATCCGCACCAAACATTTTGAGCAAAGATGCCGTTTGGAGCGCAACAACCGCACCGACCAAAAACGTCAGCAACGTAATAATGCCGATGGCATCCAGCCCAATCCTCTGCGCCTCCTCAACGACAGCGCCACGCCGAACGCGTTGTGTTCGCTTCTCGCCGCCCAAACTCCAAATGACAGTATCGGCTACGAGCTGCAAAAAAACGAGAACGGCCGTTTTAACGTCAAGGAGCCATGCGCCTTTGTCAGCCAAATAATCGCCAAACGTCCTTTTTTGTTTGGGCTGTGCCGTCAGCCACAAAAACTGATCGAGTTGCTTTGCGATTTCAGCATTTGCACCGTTGAGCGACAGCGCCACCCCGCGCCCTTCAGCCTCGCGTCGAAGTGCCGATATCAGTCCACAACCGACGGTATCGATTTTCGAAACAGCCTGAAGATCAATCTTCAACGCCTTATTTGAAGCTTTATCTAGCGATTTGAATGCAGCATCCGTCTGAGCTTCCACCCCAGGACGACACAATTCGCCCTGCATAATAAGCCATGTTTCCGCCCCGCGTCTGTCTAGCCTCACCTCAAACATACATCCTGCCTATACCATACGCATACGGTTTTGACTTGTAGCACAATCGCCTACCCCATGCAAACAGCCACGATCATTAACGCTGCTGAATATAAATTTATTCATCATTCTTTTCTCTATACTATATTCTAAACACAGCACATTTGGCGCATTATAAATATCATTGAAAGCAAATCTTATAAATACATTTTATGTATTTCCTTAAACAATAACAATATTTATAATTTTTCAAACATTACAAAACCAAACTGTAAACTCATAAATCTAAGCAGTTGTTATCGCAAACTGTTGTTATTTTTTTCAAGATGTGTGATTATCTAATACTATACGGTAATGCGTTTTATCGTATTGAGCAATAATCGTGTTTGGAACCGATGATTGTTTTAAAGGGGGGAAGCCTCCCCCTGAGCGGCTATTTGCAAGCAAATACGCCGCTACCCCCTCTCAAGTAAACGCTCGTTACGTAATGACGAGTGAAAAATTAAGATGTAGTTGTTAGTGCTCTAATGTAGTTATTAGAGCAATGGTGTTAGTGTATTCAAACAGGAGCATGAGCTTATGTTAAAACATTCATCAAGTTCAAGCGGCAGCAATCTCTTACGGTTAAGTTGTTTGTTAGTCGCAGCAGCAGCTTTTTCTGGCTGTGAACTGGATACGGCCTTCATAGACAATTACGAAGACGTAATTGGCGCTGATGGTAAAGATTGTAAGGACATTCAATACATCGAAGTCGACGATGTCAGAATTGAATGTAAAACAGAGGAAGGCGCGGTTTGTACCCAAGATGATATTGAAGTAACGCAGGATGGTGAAATCATCGATGCCTCAAAATACGAACGGTACTATATCAGCTTTAGTTCGGACAAATGCCCTTCGCGCATCGATTGTAAACAACAAAAAAATGGCCAGAATTATTGCGGCGGATCAACCAAGTGTGATCCAGAAACTTGTCCTGATCAGATACAGTATTGGGTCTCTGGTGAATGCGTTGAAAATTTGTGTAGGGTTAATGAATGTAAGCCAGGATTTAAGCCATCCGCAGATAAACGCAGCTGTGCTCCCGACTGTCACCAAGGCCAACATTACGATAACGCAGTTCAGAAATGTGTAGATGATGATCTTGAGAACTGCGGCCAAACGGGTAATCGTTGCGCGGCAGCAACCGGCTGGGAATATGGTGATTGTACTTTAGGTAAATGCAACGCTGAAACTTGTGAAACAGGATACGATCGAGTTTTAGCCGAAACATTGATCCTTGACGAAGACGGTGAAGCAATAGAGATCTTTGCTTGTCGCAAAGGCGATTGTCCACCAGGACAACACTCGGATCAAGGTGTTTGTAAAGACGATACGATTGATGATTGCGGTCAGGCTGGCTACAAATGCGAAGAAAATGTCACCGAGTGGGCAGGTGGCAGGTGCGAGAACGGTATTTGCATCGTTGAAGCGTGTTCGACTGGATTTAAACCCTCTACTGACGCCAGAAGCTGTGCCTCAGACTGTAATGTTGGCGAACCTGGTGAAGTTGGTCAGCACTACGATAGCGCACAGCAAAAATGTGTTGAAGACGACCTCGATAACTGCGGCCAAAAAGGTTTGGTTTGTGCATCGACATCAGGTTGGGTAAGTGGTCAGTGCTTAAATAACAAATGTATTGCTGAAGAATGTGACGCTTCTAACGGCTATACAGTTGTTGACGGCACGTGTGTCGCAGCCTGTATTGGTAATCAGGTTAAATGTGGTGGTCTTTGTCGCGATCCAATGCAGGATAGCGATTATTGTGGTGCCACGGGTACGATTAATTCTTGCAAGAGTGTCGGTACAAAGTGTGCCAATGGTCAGGTTTGCGTTAACGGCAAGTGTGAACAGAATACGTGTGGAACCAATGAAACGTTGTGTTCTACCGCTTCTGGTAAAGATTGTATTAACGTAAAATCGAATAAAGCCGATAACTGCGGTAGTTGCGGTTATGTCTGTAAAGACCACGCCATTCCGAATGCAACGTCGAACATTTGCGCTGCTGGTGCTTGCCAGTATGAATGTACAACCGGTTACGTAAATGTCGGTACGGGTAAAACGTCAAATACCATTATTTGTATTAATCCGAAGACTGACAACAATTATTGCGGTGCAACGAGTCCTAGTGCACGTGGTAAAAAATGTGGTGCCGGTGAAGTTTGCGTCGATGGCAGCTGCGCCAAGAACAGTTGTACAAATCCCGCCGAAACACTTTGTTCAACGACGTCAGGTAACACTTGTATTAATATTAAAGCTACAGATGCAAATAACTGCGGTGCCTGCGGCTACCAATGTTCCGAACACGCCATTCAGAATGCTACGTCAACAACATGTAACGCTGGCAACTGTCAGTACACTTGCGCTACGGGGTATGTAAATGTTGGTACCGGTAGCACAGCTGCGACGATTAAGTGCGTTGATCCTAAAACAGATAACCAGTTCTGCGGCGCAACAAGCGCATCAGCCAAAGGGCAAGTTTGCTCAACGGGTAAAGTATGCGTCGATGGTAGTTGCGCTACGAACAGTTGTACAAATTCCACCGAAACACTTTGTTCAACGTCATCGGGTAACACTTGTATTAATATTAAATCCAATAATCCAGATAACTGTGGTGCCTGCGGCTACAAATGTTCCGAACACGCCATTCAGAATGCTACGTCAACAACATGTAACGCTGGCAACTGTCAGTACACTTGCGCTACAGGTTACGTAAATGTTGGTAGTGGTAGCACAGCTGCGACGATTAAGTGCGTTGATCCTAAAACGGACAACCAGTTCTGCGGTGCCACGAGCGCATCAGCCAAAGGGCAAGTTTGCTCAACGGGTAAAGTTTGTATCGATGGTAGTTGCGCTACGAACAGCTGTACAAATACTAGCGAAACACTTTGTTCAACATCGTCCGGTAACACTTGTATTAATATTAAATCCAATAACGCAAATAACTGCGGTGCCTGCGGCTACAAATGTTCCGAACACGCAATTCAGAATGCGACGTCAACAACATGTAACGCTGGCAACTGTCAGTACACTTGCGCTACGGGATATGTAAATGTTGGTACCGGTAGCACCTCGGCAACGATTAAGTGCATTGATCCTAAAACGGACAACCAATTCTGCGGTGCAACAAGCGCTACGGCCAAAGGGCAAGTCTGCTCAACGGGTAAAGTCTGTATTAATGGTAGTTGCGCACAGAACAGCTGCACAAATGCTAGCGAAACACTTTGTTCAACATCGTCCGGTAATAAGTGCATCAATCTTAAATCTACAGATGCAAGCAACTGTGGTACCTGCGGCTACAAATGTTCCGAACACGCCATTCAAAATGCGACATCGACGACATGTAACGCTGGCAACTGTCAGTACACTTGCGCTACGGGATATGTAAATGTTGGTACAGGTAGTACCTCTGCAACGATTAAGTGCGTTGATCCTAAAACGGACAACCAGTTCTGCGGTGCCACGAGCGCTACGACTAAAGGGCAAAACTGCACAGCTAACAATCAAACCTGTTTGAATGGCACTTGTAAGTCCAATCCTTGTAATTCCAGTACATGTTATTATCAAGGCAGCACCTGCCAAAACAACAAAACGCACTGCGGCGTTTCTTGCATCGATTGTACAACGGCAAATCACGCCGCCGATGGTACCTGCACAAGCGCAGGGAAATGCTCCATCACGCTTTGCGCCAAAGGCTATCATCTTTCGGGTACCAGCGGTTCATACACTTGTGTAGAAAACACTCCTACCTCTTGCGGCCCAACGAATTCAACGGCAACAGTCAATTGCACTTCAAACGGCAATGCCACTGCTGGCACTTGTTCCGCTGATGGTACGTGCGTCATTACCGCTTGCAAGGCTGGCTTCCATCTCTATAATAACACTTGTATTTCTAACACGATACTTTGCGATAATGGATACATGGACGTACCATATAATGGTACCAAAATAAAATCCTACTGCATTCAATCCGCCGACGACTTCATCAAATTTGTTCAAGCTGTGAACAATGGCAAAAAATTCCCCGAAAATTTTTCTGGTAATGCCTACGTCCTCACCAAAGACATTGATCTTGGCACACAAGATAAATGGCCAGGTGTAACTAATCCCAATAATCATCTAACATTTGCATTTTTCGGCAATAATCATAAAATTAGTGGCAAACTTACCTGCGCAAATGAGAACTGTGGTTTAATCGGTCATACTTATGACACCTTAGTTGATGGCGTCATTTCGGCTGTTGATATTACAACGAGTTATAAATATACTGGAGGTATTGTTGGTAATCTAGAGTGGACAATGCTTACAAATTCTAAATTTATTGGAACGATTAATAGCAAAGTCGGTGAAGCTGGAGGTTTGGTAGGACGTGCAGAAAGTTCCGCAACGATTAAAGACTGTACTGTTATAAGCAAATCGATACAATGCACAGGAGAGAATTGCGGCGGTGCTGCAGGTTCTTTAATGGGTAGCAGTGAAATTATAAACACTTCAGTCAACGCAAACATTAACAATCCTTCAACTAAAACAGGAGGACTCGTTGGATATGCCGCGGGAAACCCCAAAATTTTGAATTCCAATGTCACTGGATCTGTTACCTGTGGCTCCAGTAATGGAGGCGGACTCGTTGGATATTTCGATACTGGTATAATCTCTCAAAGCTCATTCTCAGGATCGATCTCTGGAACGGGACCTCTCGGAGGATTAAGTGGATATGCTAGAAGTCTAGAGATTGACTCAAGTTTTGTAAATGCATATCTATATGCTATGAACTATGGCGGCGGTTTTGTAGGCACGGGCGATGAGATAACAATCTCTAATTCTGCCATTTTTGTAAGTATTCAAGCGGCTGTTTCAGGCTCGAACCTTGGAGGTACCTTTGCCACGGCATCAAAGGTAACAATGTCGAATTGTGCAGTTTTTGCAGATATCTACGAAGCTAAAAACTGCAGCTTAATTGGTACAACAACTGGCAATATATACATAAATAATATTTTTACAGACGGGTCTTTTAATAAATGTACGGGAGCATATTCAGTCGATATATATCCATCGACCAATTATAACACAGGCGTTTCTAATCTCTATTCCTCAGCATATGCAGTTTCAAAGGCAACGCTAAACTACGGATCACCCAAGACAGTGAATTATGATGGTAACCGTATTGCTAAATTCGGTGGTACAGAGTTAGCAACAACTCTCAACAGTAATTCTTCCGCAAAACAATGGAGTACACAAACGTGTATCATCCCCTACGGTGTAACACAGCGCGGCATGCCTTATCAAATTCCTCTTCCTAACACCCTTCCGTCCATTAGTTTCTGTCACTAATAACTAACCCACAAGCCTCGGCTCCAAGCCGGGGCTTTTTTTTGCACGCTGAAAACCGCAAACAGTTTGGGCGTGCTTCATATCTCGAAGGTTTAATAGGGGGATGTCTCCCCCTGAGCGGCTATTTGCAAACAAATACGCCGCTACCCTCTCTGCAGTAGCGTCAACAATAATCTTTAATTGTTTATTTGTATTCTCTGCTATCCCACGAAATTTTCATAAAATACTCGGATAACTCTACTGTAGCTTTGTTTTATCGATATATAGTCGCTACTAAACATGAAAAAACATAAGGTTACTGTTGAATCGCACGCGTCGTGAAGCCGAAGGCAAGCAGCGGGCGCATTTTGTTGCAGTCAATGAAAAGATGTTGTGGGACAGCAATGATTTGTATTATTGTTTCAACATGCAAATTCATCTTATACAAATACTAGTTCATCTTTTGATTTGCATCAGAGCAGTTAATCCATAGTGCTGTATCACCTCAAATCCACTCTTTTGATACAGTTCAATCAGTCTGCCTTGTGTCTCCCTACGCGGTTTTAAGGCTGTCTCAGCTCTAAGCAAAAGGATAGAATTGTCCTTCAAAACATCTAAAACATAACACATCATTTCTGCAAAATAGCCTGCATGGCGTTTTTCTGGTCTAATATAAACATTGTGAATATAGGCAAATGATCCATCTATCGTTTGGATGAGTTTCGCTTTAGTTTCATCATAATAGTGCTCAAAATAGTTCTTGTTCTGCATAAATTGCTCAATATCATTTTCAATAGAATAACTTACACAGCCCACAATACAATTGCTATCAATAAACAATATTTCGTAAACGTTCAAATTATTTGCATAGTTTAATTTAGAACGTATAGCACGCACTCGTGATTTAATATTAACCTGCGCATTACGGTTTCTATTCAAAGACGCCCAAACACTATGAATATCCATAATATTGTTTAACACTTCACACTTTGACTGACAATAAGTCATACAATGCGTTTGATAGAAGGTCGTGCGTTCTGTAAGCGCTAACACACCCGACGCATCATCCAGTTTTGAGGCTCCACAGCTCATTAACAATTCAGCGATTTTTTCGCCATTGTGCGTATAATTGATGTAATTTAAAGGTGTAAAACCGATATGATTAACAGCTAAGGCATCAGCTCCGTAGTTAATCAGGAGTTTAACCATATCAAAATCATCACGCATAACAGCCAAGTGCAGTGGCGTATTGCCATCCAAACGAGAATGCGCTGTTACAGTGTCTTTCGTAATATGCCCCCCCAATGCACAGTAGGCACGAAACAACTCGACCGAATTTGAGCATACTGCAAACGATGACTCCCCTTCATCACCAAACGTTCTGGCTCCTGCCTCCCACAAAGTACGCAGGATATCTGGTTTTGTACAAAGAGACAGTGGCGTTTCACCCCGATGATTGATTCTTTTGTAATCAGCCCCGCATCGAAGTAACGCACGACATACGTCTACAGACGAACATAAATGAAGCGGCGTATTACCATTGCAATCTTGAGCATTAACATCGGCACCTTTACACACAAACAATTCAACACAATGTGCATCTTTACAACGGTGAAGCGGCGTTTGTCGCAAATTGTCTATCGCATTCACATTTGCACCGCATGCAATCAATTCTACAGCAACACTTTCTGCATAAAATTCAGCGATAAAAATACCGTTATCTACAGATTCAGGGTGATAACAAGTGTGTAATGGCGTCTGACCTAAATGGTTTTTTCGATCGATCTCCGCCCCAGCCTCAATCAGAGCTTTTGCAACAACGCTTCGTCTGCACAAATGTAAAGCAGTATTTCCACGACAATCCTTTGCATGAATATATGCGCCACGTTTTAATAAAGCCAATAGTCTTTTATGATCTCTTGTAAAATATAGCAAAGCCGTTTGCCCCTCAGCATTGACAGCCTCAAGATCAACATGGTCTAATAAATATTCAAATAAAGCATCCTCATCTTCATGATCGCACGTCCAATGTCTAAAAATAGGTGTTTCGCCGTTGTAAGCCCGTTGTTTTGGATTACAGCCGTGTTCGATAAGCATGCTCGCGATAGCTTTATGTTTACACGTAAACAGTGCATTTCGCCCTAAATTGTCTAGAGCATTTACATCGACCCCCAAATGAATATAATATTCACATAATTCGATGTCAGCGACATCAAACAATACCGTTTCGCCACGCGAATTTCGAGCTAGAGGATCGGCACCGCAATCTAATAAATAACGCGCAGTGGTTACGTCAGAGCAGCCAAATAAAAGTGAAAAACACTTAAATTTACAACGTCCTCCCTTTTCAATCCATTTGTAAACGATCTGCTTCCATTCTGAGGCTTTATATTTAAATTCAGCGAGTGATTCGAGAGCCGTTTTGCCTTCAGCGTTTAAGATGCTCAAATCAATGCCAGCGTTCATATAAAAGATAGCCAGTTCTGCACTGTTTGCTCTGAACAAAACAGATTCACCCAAATCATCCGTAACCTGCAATGCAGCTCCGTGATCTAACAAGAGGCTTGCTTCCTCAACATTTGCATAAAACAGCGGCGTTTTGCCATCTTCATCGCGTAAGTTAGCATCAGCGCCATGTCTAAGTAGCAATTCAAGGATTTCAACAGAACAAACAGTATGAAGTGGCGTTTGAAAGGTCACATTCGATCTACAATTAACATTCGCCCCATGTTCGATCAAAAACGCTGTAAAACTAAGATCTTCGCACTGATGAATGAGCGTTTCTCCATTCCATAAAGCGCAACCATTAACATCGGCGCCTCTAAGGATGAGATACTTTGCCAATTCAAGGTTGCCGGCCTCAAAAGCAGTATGCAAAGCATTTGTCGGATAATCGTGATTCTCTACCAGACAATTTACATCAGCACCTGCATTTATAAGGATCTCTGCCCCTTGGATACTATTATTATATATTAAGGCTTTGTTTAGTGTAGATACATCGACGGAATGAGCATAGAGGGCCATTTTATGATAATCACCACTTTTAACAGCGGAAATAAACGCGTTCTCATCCATACCCATTCACGCTCTAACCCACCCAACGATTTAAATATAAAATAAATTCTATACACAAATTATATATTTACATTCGAACCAACAAAATATAAGCGGCGCGTATTGAGGCTGATTTCAGCCGAAAAGCGACGCAGCGAGCCGCGTATTGGCAAAGCCAATAGCGGCCGCAACGAACGATTAATATAAAAAAACTAAAATTATAAATAATCGTTTTGATATTTGACTTCGATCGTTTCATATGGGGCAAACCCTTCAATCGAAACGGTCAAACGCAGCCATGACTGATTAAGCGTATTCATGAGTTCATCAAGGATCCTGCGACGCACACCGAGTTGATCATCATTAGCATGCGTGAGCATGCGCTCCATTTTTTGGACTAGCGGCGGCATCATACGATAACGCCACGTCCCAAGAGCAATTCGATTTGCATCGTGCACATCGCAGCTATCAAGGATCTCTTCGCACATCGAAAAAAGCGGTCCATAGCCCAACAAGTTGCGATGGCCGCCCTCAGCGATCAAATGCGAATTAATGCGTTCCCAGAGTTCGATACTATGATCAACGTATTCTTCAAGCCGCGCAAAAGCCTCAGGACTTCGAGGAGACAATATCTTCACGTGTAGTTCTTCAGCAGAGCATGCGTTCAAGCGTTCGAGTGCAAACGATTGAATGAGCCTGCTGTCGAGTGTATCTTTCCAAATACTCTCTTCGTTTGCCGTTCCGAGCACATAAACGTTGGAAGGAATAAAAAAGATTCGTCCAGAATGCGTTAATCTTATTGAACGCGCGCCCTGAGCTTCAAGGTTCCAAGCTCCCTGCAATTTTTCGGAAGCATTTGTGAATTCTCTATTATTTTTCCAAGGCACACGAGCAAAGCTATCGAGCATGTGGCCGACTTCACCGAAAATATCACTCACGCGTGCTTCATCAATGCAGTCGATCATAAAAAGATAATCTTTATTTGGATTATGAACAGCGGCCCGACAGAGCGCTAAAAATAATCCTTCCTGAATATCTACATCTGAATATTCAAAGAAATACTTCACCTCGCCAACATGCGGAGCATGCACGAGCGGCGAAGAGAGCTCACCGCCGTCATCAAGCAACAATCGGGGTTGTACACCCGCTATGCGGCGTTCAATCATATCTTCGTAACTGACATTATTATGAAAGACCGTAACACAATGCGCGCCGATCTCGCGCCCTGTCATCGATTTCCAATTGCGGATCAATTCTTTGGAAAGATTTGCCTTTCCAATGTTCGGCACGCCATAAAATACGAGATTCTTAAAACGACGCAGACGATCAAAACGTTGGATCAGAAGCCTATGTTCTTTTTCTTGGAACTTAGCTTCTTCCTGCGGGCGTCTATTTTCGATTGCGCGCACAAAGCGGGCACTTAAGGTCTCGAAATCGACCGAGGACTGCTTGCCCTGCATTTCCAAATAGTTCGAAAGCTTATGGAGGATTCTGCTTGGTAACTCTGTCAGTTTTACGCTCCAGTGAAGCATATCGCGAGATTCGTTTAAATGGTCATTTTGCTCTGGGCTATCAGCAACCGTCAAGAGCCACGTCAACGTTTTGAGCGGATAAGGCTCACAGAATTCATCGCTTTCGGTCAGAGGCGTAACTTTTTCAAGCCAAACTTTTCGAATGTTAGAATCGAGAATTTGCTCTGCCTGAGTTTGAACTTCACGGAGATATTTGATCGTGCCTTCATCCACATAACAGTGTTCACCATCGGGAACTAACCAACGACACGTAATACCAGACGCACGCCAAAACAGCCGCAACTCGCTTACATGCGCGCTCAAGGCTGCAGACAGAATATCTCGGCTTCGATTTTCTTCTGTCATTATAATGCTCCTTATTTACTGTATTTCAAATTATATATTTAGTACTCCAATCATATAACAATTGGATGATCTATTTTTGGATTTATTAAATTTAGCGCTTAAAGCCAAAACCTCAAAAAGGTGATGGCGCTTCATTGCGTATCAGCAACGGCACTGCCGTGTGTACGACGGCAAGAAGACTTCTACTAATCCTCTCTAGCATACAAACTTGCAAGAGCAGATTATACCCTACAAATCGGCATCTAGGGGCTGAAGCGATTCGTCATCTTCGGGATCGACGTGCATATCATAAACAGCCAAGAGCATCTTTTCGTAGCGCTCATAGAGGATGAGCATTCTTCGTACGGCTTCTTCGAAGTGGAGTCTTGTTTCAGCTCCGATGCTATTTCCATCGAGCTCAAAGATGAGATTATGCGGTTTAAGGGTAATACGAAAATCACCTAGCTGCTGAATATCCAGAAGACACTCCACAACGCCACGTTGTTTGAGAAATACGCACCAAGGCGTACAGCGATCAATGCCTTCTGAAGCGTCGATATTGCTTCTCAATTCACCGTGCAGAGCCAGTTTGCGCCATCCAAATCGTTTGAGTCGTTCCCAGGTTGATAGAGAGTGAACAAATACGTTTAAACGCCCAGGTTGAACAGGCGTAACCATGATTCGACTTGTATTGCTACGTTTGAGTCGATCAATTTTCACTTCCATTCCGTGAAAAGTAACGAGCTGAACTTCCTGTTGTTTCATTTCGGACAAGCTGAGATTTGCGCTACATTTTTTACAGTAGCAGCCGATCTCATAATCGAACGAGCAAGCATCTTTGATTGAAGGAATATCAGCGCCGCAGTCCGCGCATTTAAACGCCGTCAGTTCGACGGGTTCCAGTTCGAAATTTGAACCAGAGGCACGCAATTTATCGTGATAAGCCTGCATCAGGAAGGGTGGGACGCCAGCATCAAGAAACCACGTATGGCAACGAGGACAAACGTAAGCGATCCAACCACACACGCGCACGGCCAGTAAAGACTCAGAACAGCGTGCACATTTAAGCTCAATGGGAGGTTCAAAAAGGCAACTTTCTCCGTCAACAGCTTCAGAAGAACTTTGGTAGTCGATTCCCAACCAATCGTGGCAGTCGATATCCGACAGACAGATCGCATGACAATACTCGCAGAAACTAGCCGTATGGGGATCGTTTATATCTGGCGAGAGATCAATTGTCTGCATCTTGCCATGAAGGCGAGGACATTCCATGGACAATCTCCAAACTAGAAGGGGGCAGCAAGGGATTCGATGAAGGGAAGCGGAGAAACGTAGAGATCGATAAGCGTCAGAATGACGAGAATCGCAGCACAAGCAAGCAGAGCGACGAGGATCCACGAAGACAAGCTTGATTGATCTGCATGCGAGGCATTAAGCGCCGCAGGATCAGGTTCGGATTCAACGAATTTCGAAGTTTTAGGGGGTTGAGAAGCTTTAGCAACTTCTTTGAGTGCCCCCAGATCGATCTTTGCATCATCGTCCTTGAGTGCGTCTGACACGTTGGAATCGGGTTTAGAAGCTTCCTCCTTAGGCTCAGACGCATTTTGAGCACTCACTTTTAGAAAATCAATTGCAGATCTGCTTCGAACAACTGTTTTTTCGGAAGAATGATCTTTTTCGGCACCGTCTTCCAAGGCTTTAGCCGTAGGAATGTTTGCATGGCTATCTGTCGAAATTTTTCTAACCTGCTTTTGTTCGCAGTTGATCAATTCTAACGGAACAGCCAAAGCCTGAGTTGTTTTTGAACATTCATCTGCTGAAGCCGGCGTATTCAAAGGGATCCCTGTTACAGAGCCCTCTTCAGCAGCCTCCATTTCACCACTGACGTCGATGAGCTGATCATCGTCAGCCTGACTTTCGGAGTCGAGCGCATCGTTCACGTCAGAGACTTCAAAAGCGATCGACGATGGTGGGATCAACTGATTCACTAATTTGGGTTTAGCGGGGGCCGCGAAGGCATTGAGCGGCGATGCAGGTGTTGCCGCCACAAGATCAGAATCACCTTTTTTTCCAAAGCTCATCGAAACAGAGCGTGTCTCACCGGCACTCGAATTACCTAAGCGCGCATTGCCTGTTTTCATGTCCCCAAGCGAGATTGATTTTCTGGGACCAGAAGGCTGACGCGCAATACGCGTACTGGCACTATTAGCGGTACTGCTTATTGTACCAACCCCCAAAACATTGTTGGTTGGATCAGAACGCAGCGTGGGGGCTTTAGGACTCAATTTGGCATTAGACTGGCTAGATGCAAGTTTTGAATCGTTCGTCTGACTGCGCTTATCAGCCTCTAGCACCGAATTTAGTAGCTGTTTGGCAGTAAGGCTAAGCGTACTGTCTTTGTTGATACCGAGCTGAGAAGATCCCGGAAACGAAAGATCATCACTGATATCCGCATCTGGCGAAGGAAATTCTAGACTATCCCATGCGTCGTTCATAATATCCGAAACATCATCGAGGCCAACAGCATCAAGGAGTCCCCCTTCCACGACGAGCGTATCCGGATCATTCAATGCAATTGCAATCGAAGAAATGTCATCTTCGTCATCGACTTGTTCGTTAGAACTTTGGATATCGACGGCATAGCCAGCGCCAGAAATTTGACGCCGAATCTGTTGCGCTTCCGCCAAGGACAGATCTGATGCCACAACGTACCGCCCTTTAGAATCAGGTTTGAGCGGCAGCGTCATCGGGATACCATAGCGCTGACACATATCTTCAAAACTTGGTTTCATGCTCGCATCAAGAGCACCTTCTGGTATCACTACCGAGAACTTCGCCTCGTTTTTCATTTTCACCCTCCTAAAAGTGAAACGGCCAACCGTCGAATACGTCTATACTTATCACGATTTTGAAGTTTTAGGGCAAAATAACACATCGAATTCAACGCCCTGAATTTAAACTTTTTAATGAATTTAACATTTGTTTCAGCGTTTGCTATATTTCAATACTCATGGCACAAGCGTGCCGTTCAAAGGCTGTTTTGCCTAGTATGATCAACTAAAGAGAGCCTCATTTGAGTACGCCACAAACAAATTCAGGAGAAACGGCGAAAAACGCAGCCGATACAGCTGTTTTACCACCCACACAGACTGCGGCAACACCGGTTTCTTCAGCAGAAACGCTTAAAACACAGTCTGCTTTTACAAAAGCCGTCGAATCGATTGGCGCCCGTTTTATTAAAAAAACTGAAGCCTTCGGCTTATTCTTGATGCTATTTGGTCAAATGCTCGTGGCTACCGTTCGCCCGCCCTATCGCATCAAGCAACTCCTGATCTCCATGGAATTTGTTGGGTACGGCTCTCTGTTCATTATTATGCTCACGGGCTTTTTTACAGGCGCCATTCTGGCCTATCAGTGCGCTTACGCCTTTGGACTCTTCGGAGCTGAGTCCCTTACGGGCTCTACTGTTTCGCTCGCCATGACCCGTGAACTAGGGCCTGCCCTGACGGCGATTATGGTCGCTGGTCGAGCCTCTTCCGGTATGGCTACCGTCTTGGGTACCATGCGCGTTACAGAACAGATCGACGCGATGAAAACAATGGCTGTCGACCCTGTACAGTATCTAATTGTACCGCGCGTCTGGGCTACAGTCATTATGCTGCCTGTGCTCTGCGCCGTTTTCGACTTCATGGGCATCATCGCCTCCTACGTTTTCGGCATCTTTTTGGCCGGAATCGAGTTCGGGCCTTTCGATGCCATGATCGGCACCATCATGAATCCTCATGATGTCACCGGTGGCATGATCAAAGCTGCTGTTTTCGGGCTGCTCATCAGCTTCATAGGCTGCTACAAAGGCTTTTACGCAGAAGGCGGCGCTAAAGGCGTCGGTGAAGCAACCACGGATGCCGTCGTTTACGCTTCCGTTACCGTTCTCATTCTCGACTATTTCTTAACCATGATAATATGGTAAGCTTTAGTGCCCCTAAAAGGCACTGTTTTATCGTTAACTTGTTTATAAGTTATATATCGCATACGTAACACATCATCTATAAATCTTTCAAATATTCCATCGGTGTTCGACTCCAATCGTCACCTGTCATTCGGGCGTATCCGTCAGGATAGCCCGAATGCGTGCGGCGTATCCGTCAGGATAGCCGCCGCTCACGCCTCTCAAGATTATGCAAAAATTCTCAGCTGCTTTTAAAGTCGGATTTGTCGTTCTCCTCGGTATCGTGGCAACGATTGTTATGATCCTCAAATTCTCCAAAGACTGGGGACAAAAGGAAGGACTCATCCATCTTCACGCCTACTTTAATGATGCCACGGGACTCACGCTTAAATCCCAGGTCCGCATCGCAGGTATTCAAGTCGGCGAAGTTGAATCAATCGCCCTCGAAGGTAACCGCGCAAAGGTCGTCTTTTCGGTCCGTGAAGATATTCAGCTCCATGCCGGTTCTATGCTCGGCGACAATCCCCAAAATAGTGCCACCGTCACGAAAAAACTTTCAGGCATTCTCGGCGATTACGTCCTCGACCTGACCAACGGCATCGAAGGCGCTATACTCACTGACGGTGACGCAATCCCTTATGTCATCCAAGATTCAGGCATCTCGTCGATCATGAGCAACGCTGAAACCATTATGGATGACGTCAAGCAGATCACTTCCTCGCTTTCGGAAGCCCTGAACGGAAAAAATGGTGACAGTCAGATCTCGCAGATGCTCACAAATCTTAATGAGACGATGAAAAATGTGCGTGAGGTCTCTGATATTAATACCGATAAGATCAATGCGATTATGGAGAACCTCGAAAGACTTAGCCACGATACGGCAGATATGGTCTCTGATTCCAGCAAAGCCGTTCCCCAGTTGATCAATGAACTCCATGACACACTCGCTGACCTGCGTTCCCTCATCCAGACGACCAGTTCAAATATGGATAACGTCTTCTCTTCTGCCGATGGCCCGCTTCAGCAGATCAGTTCATCGCTCGACAAACTCGATCGAAGCTTGGCAAATATCGAAAGGGTCACCGAAAAAATTAATAACGGCGAAGGATCAATCGGAAAATTACTCTCAGATGAATCGATGGCAGATGAAGCCGAAGGCCTGCTCAAAGATACGCGTCAACTCATCGCTAGTGGCACAAAAACCGTCGAAGCCGCAAACGAACTTATTAAACCGATTTCGGATCTGGCCGTCGATGTTTCACTCCGCGGTGACTACCTCGTCAATGCCAACGCTATGAAGGTTGACTTCGGCGTCAAGCTGCAGTCCCGCGAAGATACGATGTATCTCCTCGATCTTATTATGGATCCCAAGGGGACGAGCTCAACCAAAAGTACGCTCACCTACTCTTCCTCCGAAGGCCCTGTCTACGAAACCGTCACGACAAACGACGATTCCTTTAAATTCAGCCTCCAGTACGCCAAACGCTGGCGATGGTTCGTCGGCCGCTTCGGTTTGATCGAAAATACTGGCGGTCTCGGCGGCGATGTCCTCCTCTTCGATGATGACCTTCAGTTCAAATTCGACCTTTTCGCATTCAACGAAAACGAATATCCTCGTGTGCGCGGTCTCGGCCTCCTCTACTTCTCCCTCTTCTTGCCTTGGGAATGGTCAAAAACGTTCTACGTCTCCGCTGGTTTCGACGACCCGCTCAACAAGGACGAGTTTGATTACTTCTTCGGTATCGGCTTCCGCTTTAACGATAATGATATTAAGAGTATGATGAGCATGCTCCCATCGATTAAATAATTTTTAAAAGGGGGGAGGTCTCCCCCTGAGCGGCTATTGGCGCATCATACATCTCCGACTTAAAACCGCATTTGTATAACGCGCCAATACGCCGCTACCCCCTCTCAACAACAGACATTCAACAATATAAAACAGGATTTGCCCTCTCACTGCTTTCAGCAAATGACTGTTACAATACAAATTACAAAGCATTCAGCATGGATATATGATCCAAAAGCAATCACATTTTAGAGGGTCAATTTTATAATAAATGCGTTAGACAACGCAGATAAATACTTTTATCAGCCTTCCTATCTTTTTTGGGAATCGTTGGACAAATAAATAACATCTGTTTATTAAAACATAACAAAAAGGAGTCATCATGTTAAAAGTGGTATTTATGGGAAGTCCGGATTTTGCCGTTCCGACCTTAGAAGCCCTGATTGCAGATCCCCGAATCGAGGTCTGTGCCGTCGTAACACAACCTGACAAAGCAGCGGGACGTGGTAAAAAATTGACCCCACCGGCCGTAAAAGTCTGCGCCGAAGCTCACAATATTAAGGTTTTTCAACCGGCTAAGCTCAAAACTGAAGAAATGTATCAGGCGCTTTCCGAAATCGCCCCCGACTTTTTTGTGACGATCGCGTACGGCAAAATCTTACGCCAGTCTTTTTTAGACATTCCCAAAATTGCCCCGCTCAACCTTCACGCTTCTCTGCTTCCAAGACTTCGTGGCGCAGCCCCCATTCAGTGGGCCGTAATGCGCGGTGAAAAAGAATCGGGCGTCTGTCTCATGAAAATGGATGCTGGTATGGACACGGGGCCCGTGTACGCACGCCGTTCAATTGCCCTCGATCCAGACGAAACGTCACAAACCCTGCACGACAAGCTCTCTAAGATCTCCGCAGAAATTTTGATGGAACACATCTTTGAAATCGCCGAAGGTCACCTTGAACCCAAACCTCAAGAAGGCGAATCAACCGTCGCGCCTATACTCGAAAAATCGCTCGGCGCCATTGACTTTGATTGCGATGCCGCTGACCTTGATCAACGCTGCCGAGGCCTAAATCCATGGCCTTCTGCTTTCGTGATGCTCGATGACAAACGTGTCTCCCTGCTAATGACGAGCCACGATGACGAAACGCTCAATGCTCAACCAGGAACCATCGTCTCCTTTGACAACCAAAAACGTGCGCTGCGCGTCGCCTGCAAATCTGGCTCGCTCTTTGTTTTTCAACTTCTCCCCGAAGGCAAAAAAACTATGGACGCACAAAGCTTCTTTAATGGTTATCGCCCTACAGGAAAATGTTTCACTCCAACCAGCAAATAACGTTGATTGTTCAAGTTGTCTTTGACAAAAGACGCACATTAGGATAGGTTGCCCGGCGTGTTGGCCCTGTGGTATTGCCATCCAATATCTTTTTTTATTTCCAGAGAATGAGAGGAACTTATGACTCGTGACGAGATAACGGCCGAAATCGCAAGACTTAAAGAAGAACATGCTAAGCTCGACGCACGCGTTGAATCTTTCGAGGCCCAGGTTTGGATGTCACCCGAAGACCAGATCGCCCAGAAAGAATGCAAAAAATTAAAACTTAAAACCAAAGAACGTATCGCCGAGCTTACAGACGACCTCGCCCGCATGGACGCCAGCGCCGAAGAAAAGAAGGCTGAGCCTTCTTCCCCTGATGAACTCAAGGCTGAAATCGCTAAAGTTAAAGAAGAACACGCTTCTTACGACGCTCGCGTTGAAGGCCTCGAAAGCCAGGTTTGGCTCTCCCCCGAAGACGAAGTCATTCTTCGCAAATACAAAAAACTTAAACTTAAATCGAAAGAACGCATCTATGAACTCTCCGAAAAACTCGCTGCTTTGGAGAAAGCATAAGCGTTTGATTGCTTAATGCTTTGTAGCCGCCCTCTGGGCGGCTTTTTTTTACCCCGCTCACAACCTACCCAAAAACTTAACGCTTTGCTTTTATCGAACTAAAACAGCCCCGTTTTGCCGCTGCGGCGGTTGTCCTTTTCTTGTGGAGCTGTTTTTCAATGTCTGATTCAAAACACAAAAAGATCCTCTTTGCTGCTGGCGGTACCGGCGGACACGTTTTCCCTGCTATCGCCGTCGCCGACGCCGTACGCGCGCTTGATCCTGATGCCGAAATTGCTTTCGTCGGTGCATCTCACGGCCATGAATCTGAATGGGTTCAAAAAGCTGGCTATCGCTTCATCCTGCTGGAAGTCGATTTCATCAAAGGCGCTTCGTTTATCAGAAAAATTAAAAACATTTTCCGTATTCCTGGCTGCCTCAAACGCGCAAAAGCTATCCTTAAAGAAGAAAAACCCGATGTCGTCATCGGAAGCGGTGGATACGTTTCGGGACCACTCGTCTTTGCTGCATCAAGACTTCACATTCCTACAGCAATCATGGAACAAAACGCCATCCCTGGACTTACCAATAGAATCCTCTCCCACTTCGTCGATACAATCTATACCTCTTTTGCGAATACCGAACGTCTACCCGCAAAAAAAGTCATCCACGTGGGTAACCCCGTTCGCGCTAAAGCCCTACCTAAAGCTCCCACGGAAGTCAGTTCAGCGAATACACGCACGAATATCCTTGGAGAAGCCCAACCCGAAAATGCCCTGCACATCCTCGTTTTTGGTGGCTCACAAGGTGCGCAGAGCCTTAATCTCGATATTCCCAAGGCCCTTAAAAAGCTTTCCCAGGACGAACAAAAACGTATCGTCATTCGTCATCAATCGGGTAAAAATAAACTTGATGCAACGCAAAAAGCTTATGATGAAGTTGAACTCAAAGCGGAAACGAGCGAGTTTATAGATGATATGGGAGAGGCATATGCGTGGGCTGATCTGTTGATTTGTCGTGCTGGCGCAACAAGTTTAGCCGAAATCAAAGTTGCGCACAAAGCCGCCGTTCTCGTTCCATTCCCCTATGCAGCACACAATCATCAAGAAAAGAATGCTGATGCCATGGTCGCCATTGACGCTGCTTGGAAAGTCCTAAATCAAAATATCGAAGCAGAACTTCCCACTGTCATTCAAAGCTGCCTTAAGGATCCTGAAGAAGTTTCTCGTAGAGCTGACAATGCGCTAAAAGATGCCAAACCGGAGGCAGGTAAAGACATTGCACAGCGACTTTTGGCCTAAATCTGCATCGCTGCTCAAACACCAATCATGCAGGGGGTAGCGGCGTATCACCGTATAGGTGATAGCCGCTCAGGGGGAGACTTCCCCCTCACAGATTTTCTATACTTTCGTTAAAAAGAGTTAGTTTATGCGCTCCGAACCTACGCATTGCTCTGCACGCGCTTTCGGCGCGATGCTCCTCACGCTCTGCTCGATACTGACCAGCTGTAACGAATCCATCGAATTTTACAACGCTACAGAGAACGAAATCGTCGCAGATACCCAAACAGCAGACGAACTGCTTAAAACAGCCTGGCAGCCAACAGCACTCGCAAAGCAAGGTAGTACCTTGTATTTTGTCGACCGTGGCACGCGAAAACTCCGAGCATTAGATCTTCAGACGCGTGACGTGCGCACGATTGCAGAACTCGCACCTTACGAACCGCACCTCTCCACGCCATCCTCAGTCTGGGACGAACATTGGGGCAAAACACTCTCACTTCTCCCCAATGGCCTTGCTGTCATCGCTGGCCTCGGACGAAAATTGATGTTTGTCGATTTGAACTCTGGCGATACTTTTATTTTTGGTGAAGACGATGATGTGCGCCTTCCGGCAGACGGCATTTTGGCCAAAAATATAGACTTTTCAACCCTCGCTGGATTTGGCGTCGCACCTGACAAACTCTATCTGGCGTTTGACAATCAAATTTTCAGCCTTTCATGGCACGAAGCTCCGACTGCAGCCGAATCATTGGAAGCACTGAGCCATCAACCTCTCGTACACGTCGCAGGTACAAACGCGTCCGGTTTTGTAACGCGAAAAGGAAACGCGCTGGACGAGTCTCTTACACTAAACGAATGGACTGACTTTATCCTCCACGACAATATACTTTATTTTTGGGAACCACCTGCGCTTCGCGCAGTCAAAGACGGTACCATTTTAAATCTGGGCGGTGATGGCTCCATCGTTCACGGCAATGACCTAAAAACGGCTCGTCTCTACGGCCTTCCCGAACATCCAAGAATTCGGACCTGCGGCAATTCTCTCTGTTCCGCAGCATATCATTCAAACATTTTAATAAGGATTTCTATCGACTCCGCTGACTTCGAAAACGGAAACGTTGAAGGTTCGATTAGATATACCGAATTGGATCAGCCCTTGGTTGCTGACTTTTATGATCAAGACAATACGCTTTACACAATTTCGCTCGACGGAGGCGGCATTCGAAAACAATCACTAAACAACATCGAGCAACCTGCTGAGCTTCTCTTTGGCCTGCCAAACGAGACAGAGCGTTTTAAAGCCATTCAAGCGAACAATCCCGAGGTTGAGCCGAACACCCAATTGGCCCTTCAATCTATAACAAGCTTAGGCAAATATCTCATTACAAATGCGCCCTCCATACACCGACTTGCGATTGCTAATGCAGATCGTCCGAGCATAGCTAAATCGTTTTGGCTCGATCTCACAGATACGCCCGTAACGCGTATGGCCTCCCTCAATTCTGAAATGTGGATGACTCAACGCACAGACCTCATTCATCTCTCGCTTGACGATGACGGCTCTCTGACGAATGAAACCTACGCACAGTTTTTTAAATCGCCTAATTTCGCCGGCCTACCTGGCCAAAGTAGTTCGATTCACCTCGACATGCCCCCCCATCTCTTTGCACTGTCGAAAAATCTGGCTGCATGGATCGAATCATCTGGCTACTTATTTAGCGACTATAACGGTTTTTCTTCTTTTATCGTCAATCCAGTCATGGCATTTGCCTTTCCCACAAAAGATGCTGACATCACGCTGTCTAAACTATCGATCAGCAGCATGGATCAAATCAAAAACCACGACGCACTGTTGGTATTTTCGCGCGAAATGTCGTCTAAAACGTTGCTCTACGCTGCGAATGCATCCAATATCCCCTTTTCTGCGATGGCCACTGACCTAAAAGCCAACCGTGCAGTCCTGTTGTCCGGAACGACCCTTCCTCCAGAAAATCTCGACAATGTCTTACTTTCCGAGACTGCGCTCCCGCATATCGATGCGTTCGACGTTGCCTCAGACAATACCCTTTGGTTCTATGCCCAAAACACCCTTTTCAGAGTAGATGAATTGGGCATCATACGTCGGTCTGAGCTGTGCTCTACCCTTGAACAGCCACCTCAAGCGTTGACGATCATCGGTGAAGGCTCTACGCCCGACATCTACGCTAAACTCGACGACGGCATTTATAAATGTAGCGAGCAAACGCTCACAAAATACGATTTTCGCAGCATACGCGCCTGCGGTTCCGCTCAATACCTCGCACTCGCGCATACCCCAAACACCTTCTGCACGTCCGAAAGCACCTGCTATTCTACGGAATTAACCCTATTTGACGCGGTCTGCCTCAATGACAAAATCTACCTTTCCGCGCGCGATAGTGACGGCTTAAATGCCGTTTTTAGCACATCTCTCACGCATCCCCAATCGCCCACGCCAGCCCTGTGGAACGGTTTCGGTATCCCCGAAAATGGCACGCTGGATTCAACGCGTCCAGGCAGCCAAATTTCCGTGATCTCTATGGATCAAGCACATAATCTCTATTTTACTTTTAAAGACACGTGCTCAATTTGGAAATATCCAACCCACGAACCCTTCGCCCCAAATACGCAGTTAGATCGTGTCGCAGTTTCGCCACATCTCTGCCAAGCAAATGCCGTCGCAGTTTCGCCGAACGCAAACACAATCTTCGCAGCAGACGCAAACGCGCTCTATCAGGTTGACTCTGGTACACTAAAACGCGTGGCCGAGTTTAACAACGATATCCTTGAAATTGGATTCATCCATCAAAAGCCCGTCGTACTTACCCTAGATGGATTATATAATTGTTCGCGTCTGCCTTGCTCGCTCGTACAACCTAACCCCGTTACGATCGACGGACGCACCTTTGATTACGCTACGCCTGCGCTTGCTCACCCTCGCTTTACACAAGCACATGACGAAGACGCCATTTTTATGCCCGTGGCTGGAAGTGATATTATTCTTAAACTTTCTATCTAAAATAGCTCCGATAACATCTACACGCGTAGCCTTGGATTTGTGCGGGGGAAGTGTCCCCCTGAGCGGCTATTTGCAAGCAAATACGCCGCTACCCCCTCTTGCCTGCGGCGCGCAATATGTCTAACAGTAGCTTTTGCAAATTTGTCCATGTAGACCATTCCCAAAGCTTAATGCTGGCCAATCTCTAGCTTCTCGTTGACGATCCTCAAGCCTTACAAATCACTTTTTTGCATCGGACGAAGTCGAACCTGATACCGTCATCTCTCCAGAGCGGTAGGAAATTCTTACCACTTCTCCTGGTTTTACCGTGACTGTTTGTTCAATCTGATTTTCATCCATCCGAGGCACGATCTTTAATACATGATCTCCCGGTTCAACGCGCAATCGAAGCGGCGTATAGCCAACTTTCTCACCATCTAAAGTTACATCTGCAGGCGGTTTTGCATAAATAACTAAATAACTCTGTGCATAGTATTCACCCGCATCATCAGGTAAAGAAGCGGAATCTGACTGAGATTGGCAGGCAGCCTCATTAACCATCCCTGTTAACACGATCAGAGTCACAACCATAGAACAAAGCAAAGACACTAATTTGCGTAATTTTAGAAAATCCATACGAAGCATCCTCATACTGCGCTTATCGTTGTTCATTCATATACAAAACAGACTTGTCAGCACTTAATCGATTGGCATAATTGCGCACAAATCGACATACACGTCTTGTTTTTACATGTCATATGAATGCTTTGTACCTTTTTTGCATTGACAAATTAATTTATCATTTATGCACGATTGATGTGGATCACCAGTGCTTTATTATATTAACAAAACGCATACATTGCGACGCGTATTGAGAACGAAGTTCGAGAAGCGGCGCGGCACGGCGTATCGTTTTACGATAGCCGTGCCAAAGATTACAAAAATGCATTGTATATCCCACCATTGCGCATTAAAACACTTCTTCGGTCAAAGGTTCTCTAAACCTAATCTGGCCGTTTTTGATCAACCTAGAGGACATTACTATGAAATTTAATGCAAAACTCCCCGTCATTTTCGTGCTGATCATCGCAGCTGCTGCGTTGATCATTGGCTGTGCCGCCAAAAAGACTGTTGAAACCCCCGTTCCTGCGCCCCACACCTTCAGCCTCGAAGCAATGAAAACGCCTGTTGTTTTCAATACGCCCGATGATGCAAAAGCGCTCTGCGACGTTAACCTCGCGCACGTCGAACGCCTCCGCAAAGAGATCCTTGCGATTTCTGGCGTCCACGATCAAGAAAACACCCTCGAACGCATGAACGAGATCGATATTGCCTTCGACCGTATCTTTGGAACGGCCGAACTCATGGCAAATACTCACCCCAATCCTGCCGTCCGCGAAGCCGCTGACGAGTGCTCCGTCCGCGCTGAAGAAGTGAATACCAGCATCAACATGGATCCCGAGCTCTACGCCGCGATCAAAGCTGTCGACACCTCCAAGCTCGACGACGTTTCTAAATACTACGTCAAAAAACTTCTCCTGAGCTACGAACTTTCGGGCGTTAACAAAGATGCTGCTACGCGTGAAAAACTCGCTCAACTCTCCAAACAAATGACGCTCACGGCGCAAGAGTTTGACAAGAATATCCGCGAACAAAAAGGCAGTGCCAAATTTACACTCGAAGAACTCGAAGGACTTCCCGAAGACTTCCTCGCTTCCCATCCTCTTGATGACGAAGGCAAAATCACCATCACGACGGACTACACTGACTACTTCCCCGTTATGAGCTACGCCAAACGCGAATCTACGCGCGCAGCCCTTACGAAAGTCTTCAATGCACGCGCTTATCCTGACAATGAAGCTGTTTTCAAAAAACTCATCGAAGAACGTTACGAATTTGCTAAGTTGATCGGCTATTCCAGCTGGGCTGACTACAACGCAGCCGACAAAATGGCGAAAAATTCTACAACAATCAAAAACTTCATCGAAGATATCGCAACGATTACGCGTCCGCGCGCCGAGACAGAACTCAAAGAACTCGTCGAACTCAAAAAAGTCGATGTGCCCGATACCAAAGGTTTCTATGCTTGGGACCGCTTCTATTATATTGATGCTCTCAAACGTCAGAAATTTGATGTCGATGCGGCCACCGTTCGTCAGTACTTCCCGTATGAAAAAGTCAAACGCGGTATTCTGAGTGTTGCCAGCACCATGTACGGCGTCACTTTCCAGCAGTCAGATCGTCCCGTTTGGCACGATAGCGTCGAAGCTTACGACGTTTATGATGGCGACACGCTCATCGCGCAGTTCTATCTCGATATGCATCCGCGTGAAGGCAAATACGGTCACGCTGCAAGCTTCGGCATGAACAACGGTGTCGAAGGACTTCAGCTCCCCAGCGCAACGCTCGTCTGCAACTTCCCCGAGCCGACCCCCTCCAACCCTGCGCTCATGGAACACTCCGACGTTAAGACTTTCTTCCACGAGTTTGGTCACCTCCTTCATCAGCTCCTCGCTGGACGCCACCACTACGGAAGACTTGCTGGCATCAACTGCGAATGGGATTTCGTCGAAGCACCTTCGCAGCTCTTTGAAGACTGGGCTTGGGATTATGACGTTCTCAAACGCTTTGCTGTCAATCCTGCTGGTGAAGTCATCTCCGAAGACCTCGTCAATCGCATGAAACAATCTGATGAAGTCGGCAAAGGCGTGCTGAATATGCGCCAGATCTCCTACGCCGCTCTTTCGTACAACTATCACGCTGGTGATGCCGCAAACGTCAACCTCATCGATATGCAGAAAGACATCTTTGCGAAGTATTCTCCGTTCATCGCCTACGATAACGATTACACCTTCGCAAGTTTCGGACACCTTAACGGCTATTCTTCAATGTACTACACCTATATGTGGTCGCTCGCTATCGCCAAAGACCTCTCTATCCCCTTCCATGCAAAAGGTCTCATGACGGTCGACACGGCGCATCAGTACAGAGACAAAATCCTCAGCGTCGGCGGCTCCAAAGATGCTGCTGACATGATCGCCGACTTCCTCGGTCGTCCCTACAACCTCGATGCCTTCAAAAAATGGCTCGCTGAATAATGTGTCGTAAGTTTTCTTTTCTCTCTTCGGTTTTGCTTTTTGCAGCGCTCGCTGTATCGACGGGATGTGCAAATTCTCTGCCGCCAGAGGGAAAAGCCATCGCACAAGCGAGTGTACGCGTGCGTACGTCATTCGTGGACAGTGCGAAAAACTTTTACGATTTACCGCAATATATTCGTCTTCGTTACAATCCCTGCAAATGTGATGAAAGCATTATGTTTGATGCTGAACTCTTCGGAAACTGGCAACGCATAAAGCTTTCATCAACACCCGATGCTATGGACGCGCTCGTTCGTATGGTCATAGCCAATGCGCCAGATACGCCATTTGAGCTTCCTGTCTTACTCAAAACGAGTGTCACTTATACGTCCTCTAATCATCAGCAGTTTTATGTATTTAGTTTTAACGAAAGCGACGTCGGTAAAATTATATTCTAATTTATTATTTTTAGGGGGAAGTCTCCCCCTGAGCGGCTATTCCTTCGCCTTAGGCTTCAGGAATACGCCGCTACCCCCTCGTAAATAAAATAATATATAAGATTCGGCAGAACAGAATAAGGACGAAATAATAGAATAAAATTCTATTACGAGCGCATTTTATTGCAGTTCACTGCTATTCCACGAGGTTTTCATAGAATACTCTGATAATTATACAGTAGCTTTATTTTGTTGTGGGAAAGCAGTGATTGCAGTTAATAAAAATGTTTTACTGAACGGCAATGTATCACATTATCTAAGCTTATACCCAAATCGTTCAAAGCCAGAGCCGTCCACAGAATTATAGACAATAAAACGCGGTTGTCCTTTAATCATAGATTCATGAACAATACTGCCAAAACTCGTCTTAATATAACTAAATCCCGTGTCATCACGATTATCAACAAGGACAAAATATTGTTTAGGCTCTAACTTTAGCGATTCCGTTTGAGTAAAAAACAGCTGCGTTGAAACGCGAATTGGGTAATAGCGCGACGGTACAGGATCTTTTTGCGGATCTGTGATTGACACGCCATGAGGAAGCTCAAAGATCGTAGCGGCATGAGGTTTGACGCCAAGTTTAAACTCTTCAATGACACTTTTGGGATAGAACTCATTCAACGGTTCTTTGTTCACGTACGGCACGCCATTTTTAATTTGAATAACGTCGCCAGGCAAAGCAATGACGCGGGCAAAAAACGATCGACGGTTCACTTTACCAGTATCTTCATAGACTTCCTGAATCAAGACGAGGTCTCCCCGCTCAGGCGGATGAATTCTATACGTCAGCCTATCAACCAAGACGGTATCGCCCTTGCGGATCTGCGGAAGCATTTTATCGTTGGCCATCCACGTCTGCTGCATCATAAAACTAAAGGCTAAGAAGCAGGAAACTACAATCGGAAACCAAAAAGTGACGAGACTGATACTTGCCAAAAAGATACGTCCGCCAGGAATCATAGCTTTTGTCTTGTAGCGGCATGCCAAAGCACATCCAATCCATAAAAAGGAAATCAGTACTATGATAAGGAGCATACCTGGCAGTGGAAAAAACTCAAAAAACTCAGCACAGACAAAAAAACCCAGCAAAAGAAGACTCAAACCAACGTTGAGCAATCCGCCAGCAGTGACGCGACCACAACAAATAAAACAAGCACCTGGCGAAAAAAACGAACCACCGATAACTTCACCAAAAGAAACGGTTGGCGTATCCATCGAGTTTGTGTACGAATCTTCTTCATATTCTGATGCTTCCGATTCTTCATCAGCTTCAGAAACCTCTGCTGAACTTGATTGCGTTTCGTTGTTCAACGCTTCTTGAATTTCCTGTGACGGAGATTCTGATTGAAGAACTGTGCTTTCGTCATGATTGTTTGTCGGTATAGTCATTTCTAAATGGATGTCTAACAATAATATTAAACTAAAATTGTAACGAAAAAAGCTTTCGCAAAAAGACAGGGGCGACCAGCCCCCATCATCACTAAATGGTCAGAACGCGTTTTTTAGCCCCACCTGGTTCCAAAAGCGGTTCCATATCATCCGAAAAATCAAGCGTGCACTGGATCGGCTTTCCTCCAGCAAAACTTTGAGTAATGCCGTTCTTAGAAAATTGATATTTATTGGCGAATTTTTTGCCATCGGGGCCTGTGACGCTCACGAGATAGTTAACAGCGAGTCGCAGACCATATTGCGAAGAATGGTCGAAAACATAAGCTCGTTCAGCATACGTGTCTGGTTCAGCACAGGCTTCTCGACGTGTCAAAATGATTTCGTCCAATTTATCGCCGTCGATGTCGGCAAAAGTGAATTTCGGATCTGTCGCCGTTCCATTGAGTTCCATCGTTGTCCACGAAAGGCCGGGATTCGCTTCAATATTAAAGCCCCAAATAACAAATTGGTTATCGAGATAATAAATATTTTCAAGCACAGAATCATTGGCAACATTAGCTTGAGCAGTAAGCCATTCACCAGCTTTTGAGCCAATCGCAGCATCGGCGCCCATAATGGAATTCCACGAAAGACGAGCTAATTCAAGTTTAGCTAAAGCCATTTCGTTTTGCTTGATCGAACTCGGTTTCGAAGGGTTGATCGGACAATTACCAATCGTCGCTTCATCTTCATTTCCATCATCTTGATCCCAGTCACGAATCAAAACGCAATACCGAATACCGCCATCGTACACGGGATTAACTTTGGCCAACATCGAGTAATCAACCGACAACTCGATATCATAGTTTTGGAACCCATATTCGTTCGCATAAACATAGGGTGCCGCTTCAACTTTAGAGAGATCTTTACTGCCTGCCAAACTTTTAATACCAAGCGGAGCCTGTTTCGTCACAGGGCCAATATCGAACTGAATACCCGTAAGTTGGCCAGCAGGCTTTCCGTTGTGGTCTTCAGCCATAAGCCAAACTTCCACCTTATCAGACTTCCACTGTCGAAGTTTGTCGACAACAAAATTATCTTTTACCTGAATATACATATGAAAGGCTTTGTCGGTATACATCGTTTTTAGCGTAGCACTGAGATCCGATTCGCCTGTCCAGTCGTATTCGTATTCGCCACTCAAAAGCGTAGAAAATTTCACTTCCTTGGCATCGTACCACTCGCGAACATCCCCATCAGCGCGAGCCGAATTACTAGAAATATATGCCGCATGTGCTGCGATAACAGCCTGATCCGCAGGTTTTCCCTTGCGCGGTTTTTCTTTGCCCGGTTTTGCCCCTGCCAACCCAGCAGGAAAGATCAAACCAACGCATACCAACGCTAAGATCCACGATTTTTTCATTTGCAAACCTCCAAAGCCGCCTACCGAACAGATTAAAACATGGCGATTTTTTAATCGCCAAAGTTGCGCTATTATCACGGATTGTGCTTTTCTAAAAGCACCACAAAACGCTTTCGTGAGGTAAAATCATGCAAAAAATACTTCATATCGATCCCGAACGTTGTAAATCGTGCGGACTCTGCATTCAAAGCTGCCCGAAACAGTGTTTAGTACAAACAAACCACCGAAATGCTGCAGGATATCAGTCTGTCGGTTTTGCCCCGGGTGCGCATTGTATTGGTTGTGGCACCTGCACGCTCGTGTGCCCTGAACCGATGGCACTCACGCTCTGCGAAGGCTCGCCAGTAGACTCAGATGACCCAAAAGTTCTACTTAACGAAGTCCCTCTCGAAAACACGGATGGCAACCTGTCGTCTATTTTGCCCGAAGAATTGACCCATACCCTCCTCGATGATGCGGCAGACAGCATTACGCAAAAACTTAAGCAGCAGCTTACAGAAATACTCACAGAACGCGTTACACAAGCCATCCTTGAGCTGCGCCAAAACGAAAACGCTACCCCACTTCGTGCTTTTTTAAAGGGCAACGACGCTGTAATTTGTGCCGCTATTTATGCCGGTTGTCGTGCATTTTTTGGCTATCCAATCACACCCGCAAGCGAAATTTCGCATGATGCCATGCTTATGCTGCCCAAAGCTGGCGCAGAAGCCATTCAGGCCGAAAGCGAAGTCTCTGCCATCAATATGCTTTACGGCGCAGGCAGCGCGGGCGTACGCGCTATGACAGCCACGAGCGGGCCTGGATTCAGCCTCATGCAAGAAGGCATCTCTTACATGGCGGCAGCTCGCCTGCCTGGCGTTATCGTTGACGTCATGCGCTCAGGACCTGGCCTTGGTAACATTGGCCCCGAACAAGGCGACTATTTCATGGCGACGCGCGGGGGTGGACACGGTCATTACCATACGCCCGTTCTTGCACCTGCCTCTGTTTCCGAGATGTTTACCCTCACCTGCCAAGCATTCAATATCGCCATGAAATACCGTACGCCTGTCATCGTACTCGCTGACGCTTTTATCGGCCAAGCTATGGAAACAGTTGAACTTCCTACATCGTTTTCGCCTATTTCTAAAACAGAAAACGCTGACTGGGCGGCAAAACCTGAATTTTCACCAAACGTCATTTCGTCTTTAGAGCTCGATCCCACTAAACTTGAACGCCTGGATGACGATCGTTTCGAGATTTATGCGCAAATGCAAACAGAACTCCCCGAAGCGTGCTGCACACACGTTGCATCCCCCAAACTTTTGTGTGTGGCTTTCGGCATTTGTGCACGCATTGCCGCCGATGCACAAAAACAGAGCGAGTCTTTTGATCTGTTCAGACCAATCAGTTTGTGGCCTTTCCCTGAACGCCAACTGATCGAAGCAGCCCAATCCATCAATACGATCTTGGTCGTTGAATGCAACCGAGGTCAAATGTTAGACGATATACGTCGTCTTCTGCCTGATAAGACGATCCTTTTTATTGGCCATGATGGCGGCGTCATTCCACAAACGCAGGAGATTCTAAATATCGTTAACTCATTATAATTAATGCATTTAGGTACTCATCTTTTAATTTAAACTAATTTTTATTTTAGGAGGGGGAAGTCTCCCCCTGAGCGGCTATTGCCCTTATGCTATCGCAAATTTCTACATCAAGTATGTATCGGGCAATACGCCGCTACCCTCTCATTTTAATGTAAAAATCTAGATGTAGCATCATATAACATATCATCAAATTTAAACAATAACTATTCAAATTCGATATAAAATCTACACATCGAATAGCACAGAGATATTTATCTGTGTTGAGACAAAAATAGTAATACGATCACTGCTGTCCCACGAAGTTTTCATAGAATACTCTGATAACTCTACAGTAGCTTTGTTTTATCGATATATAGTCGTTTCTAAGCATGAAATAGACTTAAGATTACTGTTAAATCGCCTGCGTCGCGAAGCCGAAGGCAAGCAGCGGGCGCACCAGACGAGCGGGCGCGCATGTTGAAGACGAAGTCAAGTTCGCGCCCGCCGATGAGCGAATTAAATCCATCCCATTTACCTGCAT
>JAZRWH010000128.1:0-32885 GCA_045599585.1 Myxococcota bacterium | reverse complement strand
GAACTGACTTTACTAAGGTCTCTGACAGCTATATCAAACGTGTCTGTAATGAAATTAATCAGAGACCTCGAAAAGTACTTGGTTGGAAGACACCGGAAATGGTTTACTCAAATATGCATTTGGATTGACAATTTTCCCACCTCCCCCTGAGAGGCTATCCGCTTTGCCAAAGACTCATCAATATTATTGATGTCCATCGATGAGCTCTTTTTCACTTCGTACGAGCATTGTCTACCTATCGATCCTTTGGCTGCGCGAATACGCCGCTACCCCCTCTAGCTCGTCGTTATGCATCTATGAAACATAACCACTGCTGTCCCACAAAAATTTCGTAAATTACTCGGATAACGCAAACCGTAGCTTTGTTTTATCAATATACAATCGTCTCTAAACATAAAATGGATGTTAACGTACTGTACGTATCAGACTACGCACGCCTGCAAGACTCAAATCAACATGAACCTAAAATGTGCTTCAAGACGTGCAAAGACTGACACAATGTCGTCTATGTGCTAATCTTTAACAAAACGCTGCCTCACACGTTTATCAATATTACTATAAAAAGGAACCCGTCATGAACCCCAACGCAACAGAACTCGTCACTCCCCCAGAACTTATCGAGAACTACACGCTGCTGCGCCTACTCGGTGAAGGCGCAAACGGTAAAACCTATCTCGCACGCCATCGATGGAATGGTGACAACGTCGCGATTAAATCGCTCAAACTCTCCGAAAGTGAAAGCCTCAAAGGGTATGAGCTGTTTCAGCGCGAGGCTGAGGTGCTCAAAAGCATAACAGTACAGGGCGTTCCTAAGTTTTATGAATGCATTCTACCACAGGACAGCACGGGCAATAACTACATTGTACAGGAGTATATTTCCCACCCATCGCTTGCCGATATCCTCGAACAAGAAGGCCCGCTTCCCGAATCTACCGTCTTTAGCCTATTGCTGAGCGTCGAAGAGATTCTCGTCAGACTCCATGCCTACAAGCCCCCCGTCATTCATCGCGATATCAAACCGTCGAACATTCTCGTCAAAATCGATCAGGGTGCCGTAGACGAATCTTTTTTGATCGACTTTGGCGCCGTCGCAAACCCACAAAAATCATCGTCAAGTTCAACTGTCGCCGGAACCTATGGCTACATGGCTCCCGAACAGATGATGGGCGAAGTTCGCGTTGAATCCGACTTTTATTCGATTGGAGCCACAGCATTACATGCCCTTACGGGCGTATCACCTGCGACGCTCTCTTCAAACGTCTTTCAAATCGACTTTGACGGCGTATTGGCTGAACGCGCTCCCAATACATCCGACGGCATGAAATCGCTGCTCAAAATCCTGCTCGACCCACATCCCGAAAACCGACCTAAAAACGCGCACGAACTCATTGCGCTTACCAAACGCGCTATGTGGGGCGGATGCGTTTCACTCAATGATGAAGATGAGGTTAAGCCGATCATTGATCCCCTAAAACTGCCTTTCTTTAAACGCTTGCTGTGGCGCATAAGCAACCTTTTTAACGCTTCAAACAAAGATATAAAACATATAATCCAAATCAACACGGACAGCTGGCTCCACGTCCCAGTCACGATACAAAAAATACATACCTACGCTTCACACGTCGATGCTGAGTACACTTTTGAAATCGACGGCATGCCATACTGCGGATGGGCTAACCTCCTAGAACCTTATACGCGCTACCTCACAGCACACATGAGCATTGGCGATTACATTGATCAAATCGCTCAAATCCCCTGCCCACAAGATGGAATAGCTATTTACAATCCTGATGATCCTCGCATGAACGCACTCATTAGTAATAATACGATCAAAGAAATACTCGACGTCTTGCTTGAAGAATTTAAAGTCAATAAGTTTTCTATCGATATGTCTTGCGACGAATACATCGACGAAGCCGACAAATGGGTAAACACCATGTTTTAAACAACCTATTCAGATTATACGCTTAAAAACACACTATCATTAGAGGAAAAAAACATGGAACAGCTCAATCTATCAAACCAAGACAATACAAAGTCTACTGCCAAAGCTATGCGCCCCACTGCGTCAACAATTGTAACACCGCCCGAAATCGCCGATAAATACACACTCATCCGCGAACTCGGACACGGCGCCCAAGGTTACGTCTATGAAGCCATACGACGCTCTAATAACCTTAAAGTTGCCATTAAACAGCTCCGCATCGACTCCGTACAAACTTGGAAATCTTATGATCTTTTCCAACGTGAATCCGAAGTCTTAGCCTCGCTCAACGTCGAAGGCGTGGCCAAACTTTACGAATCAATGACTTTTTTGGACATCCCGCACCCTGCGGCCTATATCGTACAAGAATTCATCGATGGCCGCTCGATCGATACGATGCTCAAAGCTGGCGCGCGCCTCAGCCATACGCGTATCCTCGAAATTGGTGTCAAGCTCATCGAGCTTCTCCAAAACCTTCATACGCATAACCCACCCGTCGTCCACCGCGATATTAAGCCGTCCAACGTCATGCTATCAGCCAAATCTGACGGCTCGTTTGACCTCTACCTGATTGACTTCGGTGCCGTTGCCAATCCTCAACTCCAAAGCGGTGGCTCTACAGTCGCCGGAACCTACGGCTACATGGCTCCCGAACAACTCATGGGCAAACCCTCACCCGCTAGCGATATCTATGCCCTCGCTGCCATGCTCGCAAGCCTGCTGTCCGGCGTTGAACCCGCCGATATGCAAATCGCAGACTTCCGACTCGTCATCGAACCCCACCTGCAAATGCTCCCAAACTGCGTCGTTGCAACACTACGCCAAATGCTCGCTCCTAACGCCGCAAACCGTCTCGTTGATTACAAAATCCTCAAAGAACGTTTCGAACTCTACGCCTCCAACCGCTTCGAAGCGGCTGACTCCGATTCTATCCAATCCTCAGATCTCTCCGTTGAGCTCGCAAAAGTTAAATCATTCGGCCAACCTGGAAACATCGAACTCTGGTGCCTGCTACCCGAAAATACACCACGAGATATTGAATCTTTTGAACACCTTTTCCAACCAACAAGCATAATTGATGAATATGATTCGATTATCACTAAACTGGCCAAATCCAATAAATTACTCAATCTAAATATCATTTTAATTTTCTCATTCGGATTACTCTTATTATTTTCGTACTTCTTCGTTAAATTTGATTATGATGTGCCACCCGCACTTTGCACAACAATTATTATTGGTGCTATTCTCGGCCTAAGCTTGTGGGGAATATCGAGTACTCAATCAATATCTACAGAATTTCAATACGGAGCTGGTTATTCTCCTGCTTCAAATGCCAAATCCTTCAAAAAGCAAAAGAATATTACATTTAATGTCATTCGCGATTTGTTAATGAATGGACAAAAAGCCATTGCAACTATTGTCAGTGTCGAATACCAACCGCTCAATACAGGCCTGATCGAAACTTATCAAAAGACTGTTATTCCCCGCAAAAACCTCGCGATTAAACAGAATGGTTCCTCAGATAGGTACAGACACAGTTACTCCACGACCTCCTTAGATGACTCAGGCATGTCCATCAAAAGAAGCGCTAGTGAAACCGTTATTACAATGGACGCCATCACCAAGGACTTCTTCTATTTCCATGGACTACCATCCTACAAGATACGTTATAAATTCAATCCCGTCGACGACAGCAATCCTGACGATCTCTTCCATGAGATCATCGTGCACCACAACCCAGCAAATTCACTCAAGCCTGGCGACGTCCTGCCCATTTTATACAAAGTTGATCCAAACGATAGCTCGAAGGTCTCAAGTATGCCTTTCCCCCTTCCTGCAATAAATATCAGTAGCTGCCGCGAAATCGTCGCCGACAACGAGACCCAATACTAACATTAATTTATAATATCTGCTTTGTTTCACCATTTTTATACAAAGCAGATGTTTATTTAAATTATTATATCTTTGCGCCGGCTATCGTGCTTTCGCCCGATACGCCGACGCGCGTGCGGCTATTGCTTCGCAATACGCGCCCGCATTTTCTTTTTTTCCTTCAGCCAACAACTCTCCATTGCTCTGTAAATGTTGCGTGCTACAAACGATTAAATTCTTCGCCTGTTTGCATGAATCAAAATCAATCTCGCTTTTTTGTTACTACGGCTCAGCCGAACTAAATAAAAAGCAATAAGCGCATGAACGCGAAGCGTTCGAAGCGCGAGACGTTCATCATGTTTTGGCGCATAAGCTACCGAGTGTTCACGCGGCTGGAAGCCGCCGACTTGAATAACCCTGCCCGTCGAAGCCGAAGGCGTGCGGGCTCCTTGGCTGATCTGTAACCTTTTTTGCTACAAAAACCTGCATGCTACTTGAATGTCTATTCAATTTATGTAGTTTGTTTCATGTGTGATTTTTCTTATCTAAGTTTTTGGATCAACATCCATATCCATTCTTCGCTTCACTTTATTTTGCAAACGATCGGGCAACAGTATGAAAAACTTCATCAAATTATCCTGTATCTGCCTAGCACTCGTTATGTGTGCTTGTGACGACAACGACAACTCTCAAGACGACTTTGGACAATCTTCCAATGCACTGGCATTCAGTTGCCAAAACGACGTTCAAACAGTCACGTTCAAAGACAACACCCAAGTCTCTATGCGCTGCACCAATTACGGCGGATGTGACAACCAGTCCAAACAATGTGCCAGTGTTCCTAAACTTGAAACGTCCGTTAATAATTGTGATGCAGGCAACACTGTTTGTTCCAACAGCATCCGCTATATGTGCAACAACAACAATTGGCATGCCTTTGAATCATGTGAACTGGGCTACATGGAATCGACCAATGAGTGCAAACCCAACGTTCAACCTAAACAATGCACCAACGGTGAAAAATCTTGCGAAAACGGAAAAACATATACCTGCATAAATAACATTTGGAGCAACGAAACAACTTGCCCTAACGGATGTGATGATGTCACGAAAGCATGCAAAGCAAGCGGATGCAATCCTAACAATCCGGAATGTGAAACGGAATGTAAGGATGGCGAATCTAAATGTGAAAATGGCTACTTGTACCAGTGTGTAAACAAAATATGGAAGGCAGAACTTTGCGCTAAAGGCTGCAACGGCAATGTCTGCGCAAGCAACTCTGGATCTGATGCAGTCGCTGATTACTGTGATGGCAGAACGGCTATGATTGCCCAACCCAATGGCACAATGAAAGCTCAAAGCTGCGTCGAAGGTGCATGCTTTATCGCTCACGATACCAAAAAAGCTGAATGTTGCAATTCGATGTATTGCGACATTGATAGTTTTTTATATGAAAAAGTTGATGGTTCCAATGAGCGAGTCGAATGCAATCCTGGCGATCCTGTAAGGCATGTTTGCGATGATATCTTTGGTGAATCTTCCCTACTTCTCACTGCATATATTCAGTATGAATGCAAATATAATGAATCTAATTCCACTTATTATTACGAATACACGCAAGCAGAACGCTGTGCTCCTCTCAGCTGCGACGACACAGAAGGATGCGTAGATCACCCAACGACAGTAGCATGCGAGATTTCTGATTACGGTACCTATCTTGGATTCTGCTCGAAAGACGAAGTTGGACAAACAAGAGAATCTAAAGAACGCGGCTGTGATGAGTCATGGGATGGACAGAATAAATTCTTTTACACGTTCTATACCTGTGACTGTAAAGACTCATGCTGCCGCTGGACTTACTCTGGCGATGGCTGCTACGATAGCTAATAACGTGCCCTTAGGGCCTTTTGCAGAACAAAAGCAAAGAAATATACATTTATTCTGAGCTAATTTTGCTGTGTCAGTGAGTTTTTAGAAAAATAGCTATAAAGCTGCACTCAATTTGAGTGCAGCTTTATTTATAGATATACCAGCAGGATCTATAAAAAGGACTCACAGCTGACCCAGCTTAATTACACTTGCAACCACACAGTATTCATCAAAAGACGTGTTGTAACACGTCAATATTATTGTAATTTCCAATGATCAATATTGGTGAAAGAGTAAAGACTGCCTGGGGTCGGAATAGCGTCCGTGATGCCTAACGGCCGGCACGCCACGGCCAAATTGAAGCTCGCGACCTTTTGTGGTGTAATAATGCGAAGTGCTTTGATATCGTAGGCGTCGATGTAATCATCTTTATTGTTATGGTTGTAATGCTCTCCAGGCTTTTTGAGATAGTTCGGGTCGTATGAGACGGCATCGCCATAGCTAAACGTCAGCGCAGCGTTGTCTGAAACAATTTCGCAATAGAGACGTGCGTCCCCATCGACCATGTCAACGGCTCGATTATCGTCGCGCAGCGTGACCGTGACTGAGTCTGGAACGTGAGCACCCCAGCGCACAATTTCGGGCGACGAGAGTGTAATTTCGTCCTGAATGATGACAGTCTTGCGATTGTCAGTAAAAAACAAGCCGCGTTTGCCTGCCGTGACAGCTGTGTAAGCCGGCGCCATATCGATGACAGCGATGGCACTTTTTGCTGAATTTTCGCGGCGTAAAAATGTTGAAAGGCATTGTTCGACCTGGTCTGTGACTTTGTAATCAACGTCACCAATGACGAGGGTGTTCTGCCCTTCCGCGCGTTTGCGGTAGAACAAAAAGCGGTTACCGTCTCCCCACATGTTGAAGTTTTCAGGGGCAAGGTCAATGAAAAAGCGCTTGCCTGAGGCGTAGAGAATGAAGGTGCCGATATCGAGATCATGGCGGTTTTTATAATTTTCACCGCCGTGAAGCCCTGTAAAAATCGCACCGGCGTCCCACGACGAGCGCGAAGTCGTAACGCCAACTTGTTCGTAAAAAGAATCGAGTGGCAGTTCGATGGGGTCGTTCTCATCAACGGGATCGTACCAAAGCAGATCGTGAAAAAAGACTGCCTTATGCTTTTCGTTGATTTCTTTGAGACGCAGACGAACGAGCGAAGGATCGTTGGCTTTGCGCGCAAACCAACGCAAAAACTGGGTATCCGTAAATATATTCGAGGTATCGTGAAGCTGCCAGATACCAGCATCGCTCTCCATATGGAGCGGATGATAAACAGATTCTTTAAATCCCGGAGTTTCGAACAAATTATAATGAGTGCCGGTCGCCGTTTCGAGGGCCGAAAGCATGACAATTTGGAACTCAGTGCCGTACGCCCAATAACCAGGACCTTCAAGATAGCCCCCGTCTGGGGCGTACGTAAAAAAGCTCCGTTCGACGTTAGTGATGGCGTTTCCTAAAAGGGTTTCACACGATGCGCGCATATCAGGCACATTTGCGAACGCAAGGCTCGCCGCCGTAAGCGCTCCATTAATAACGTTCGTATGGTTGTTGTCAGGCCACATCTTCGACTTGCCCGAGAACACGTCGAGTGCAAACGGAAAACCAAATTTGGTGATGGCATTTTCAATGACTTTGCGTTGTTCTGCTGTCCAAGCATCATAAAGCCAGTCGTAGGCAATCGAAACAGGATAGATAATTTCGGCCGTATCGATGTCGTGTGACGGATTCCAGTCTGGAAAGGCGAAGACAGCCTGCATCTCTGTCCAGATGCGGTTCACATATGCCTTGTCGTCAGTCAGTTTGTACAGCAATGACCAGATGATGAGGCGCGATTTGATGACACGCGACACCGGCAGAAGACGAATACCGTCCGAACGTACGTACTTGACTGGATCGCCTAGAAAGTTAGCAGACGTTAGACCAAAGCTATATTCCATACGACGCTTGTATTCCTGGAGTGTCGCATCCGTCTTTAATAATTCACGCAGGCGATCGAAGTCAGCCTGCCGCATGGTGACACGTGGATGAACATCGCCCCCCAAGTGTGCCTCCATATCCAAAAGGATCTGAGCTCCCGTCGGACGCACAAAGAGCATTTCGTACATAACCGCAAGTCGCTGCGTGAGCGCCGAAAATTCAGGGTTGTCATTGGTAAGAACGAGCATGCCCATCTCATCTCGATACTCTTTCGTGTAACCGAGTAGTTCGCGAACGTATGTATGTGGGAAGAAGAGTGCGTTGTTCTTGGATGCGATGGTAAACTCAAGTGGCGTTTTGACGCCATCAATTGTGACTTCTTGCGTGTCCCCCACAAAGATATATTGCTTCTGATTGAGTTTGAACTTCAGAGTTTTAGTCGATTCATCATAAGTTGCGTCATCATCGTACCGGGCGGCAATCGTCGACAGCGGAATCCAATAGATATTGTCTTTTATATAGGTTTTCGCCTCATCGTTATGAAATGCATTCTTAATGAGTTTGTTTTCGACGATCGATCTAGGAGCATCCTCTGCAAAAAAAGCTCCGTTCAACGCTGGGAGGTGAGACGAATAATTGAGATCGTTGGCATCGGAATAAAGATAAAAATTGTTGAGATAGATCGTTGTCGAATTATCATTCTTTTGACCATAGCCGGTCGAATTGATGACGACTGCGTGAATATGACTCCAGCCGCTAGGTTCTCGCGTAATATTAAATTCTGTAAAAGGCTTATTATATAAAGTCCATCCTTCTTTTTCGATGGTAAAAATCGTGCTGTAATAATGGCTGGCGCATGAAGACTCGAGACTGTTTTGGCAGGCGTCGAGTTCATCGGCCTTGGGACTGATCATCGTAACAGCGAAGGTTTGACCCACCGACCCAGGTGGCGCGTATACCCAAAAACTGAATGCCTGATATGCCGACCAATCACGTTCGAAGTTCGTAAACAACCAGTTATTACGCTCAGCATAGCTAATGCGGTAGCCTTTTGTACCATCCTTGACGTAGGTTGTATCTGCGTATTTTGCATAAGCTTGATCGGCGAAATCGAACAGCATCACGCGATTACCAACCATGTCAGCATCGTCCTTTTGGGCATGATAGACAGACACAATATTTTTTGACAGGGGCTGAGCTCCAGAAACAGGATCCTGCGATTCAGAGGTATTGCCATTATTCTCGTTATTACTAGAACCACCGGGATTATCCGTTCCACCGGGATTATTCGTTCCTCCGGGATTATCCGTTCCACCATTTTCTGATGAGGCACTGTCATTTGTTTTGCTATCTTCCTGACATGCCCCTAGCGTCAAAGCTAGCGCGCAACACCATAAGGTAAACCCTCTACTTCTCATGCGTATCACCTTCCATTTCGGAAATTTGATTAAAATTCTTGTATCATCAGGCTGATATCGCCCTAGATATTGTTCGAATAGTATAGGAATTTCCTCATAATTGCATGTAGTTTTGTGTTGATATAACTTAAGACACCTCGTCACCTCAGGCACGTAATCCAATGCATTTGATTTTTTACGTGTTTTGTAGGCCAAGAAAGCGTACTTTATCTAAAGCATGCAAAGAAGGCACGCAAAGAACGTATGAGACGCTTAGACGGCTCACAGCGAATTTACAATTTTGATTTTAAGGTTGGTGATCATCATGAAAATGATATCTAAAGTAACGATATTATCTGTCATTTGTGCTGCACTACTACAATTACCTAGCTGCACATCCAGTGATACAAATACAGAAACCCCTTCCGATCACAATCATTTGCGCGAAACACCGATTTCAATCGCGACTTGGAATGTTCACAACTTATTTGACACAACCTGCGACTCAGGCGCTTGTGATTATACAGATTATGAAAAAATCTCTACCGCAAGCGCTTACAAATCAAAACTGTACACAACTGCTGCTGGGATTCGTCTGCTCGATGCCGATGTCGTGATGCTACAGGAAATCGAAAAAGAAGATTGCCTCAAAGACCTGCTTGACCAACATCTTCCGCAGTATCCATATTATGTTTTTGGCGAACAAGGTACGACCGCAAGTGTCGACGTAGCCCTTATTTCTAAATGGCCAATCAAAGACATACAATTACATCGCAACAATACAAGCTTTACAACAATTAACGGCGATGTAAAAAAGCTCGCACGAGAATTAATACAAGCAACCGTCGTGCTCGACTCAGGCGAAGAAGTTACGATATTTACAACCCACTTTATATCCAAAGCATCTGACGACATTGGTGTTCGACGCAATGAAGAGGGAAAACTCGTCAATCAAATTATTGCTAATTACGAAGCACTACATGCCGATGCTAAAATCGCTTTTGGCGGCGACCTCAACGATTCACCTGATTCCATTCCCCTAGCCAACCTCGCAGCGAACAATGTTCTAATCAACTCAACTGCAGGTGCCCCCATCGAAACCATCTACACATGGGGCGGAATTGCAGCTTTTGATCATATATTTCACAGTCCAGAACTCGCCAAGTTCCACGTTAAAACGGATGTCTTCTGTACAGCTAACAAAACCTACCTAGAAGGCAGTGATCACTGTGCTGTCAAAGCAACGTATAAGATTATTTCGAATTAACAATAATATTTGTCAACACAAACGCACAGCCTTAGCAAACGCGTTAAAACAATCAAATTGTATAACCCCAAAAGCCGACATTCCATAAAAGAGGTCGATACGACGCCCCTTTGGGCCGTCCGCAGGACAGAATGAGAATAAGAAAAGTTTACAAATCTGTAACGAGCGCATTTCGTTACAGTTAATGAGAATATGTTGTGGGACAGCAGTGATTTTATACAATTAATTATCACAAACTCATTTTTATTTATTGTATTATTATTTTACAATAACAAAAGTAAAACTGCGGTAAATTTATAACAGTTAATATCAAAAAAGCCGCGTATTCGCAATGCGAATAGCGGCTTTCGGCGGGCGTATTCGCAACGCGAATAGCCCGACACCACACTTCTCAAAAATTACAAAACACCCTGCGAACAACGGTCGATTTTTGTTATAGCAAAAGTGTTATCCGTTTCGATACATTCAACAAATTCACCACGTTCTTTTTCGCCTGTAGGCTCATCTACGACGTAATAGATATTGAGCGGATCATTAATATCGATACGTTCTCCGCCATCGATCGAGCCTTTGCCGTCCCAAGCGAGTTTTGCCGTCGAACTATTGCCAGGAAGAAGGACTTTGCCGACTTGAGCTGTCCCCAAAAAGGCAGGTTTGCCAGTTCCGTTGGCATTGTCTGCGTAAAACGAGACTTTGACGCCTGCTTTGACTGTCAGCGAGCCCTGATTTTCTACACTCGCAACGAGATGCGGAATCAGATCAATATCCGTGCACGGCGTTTTATCTGCGGTTAATCCCGTTGCCACGAGGTTAGGCGCATTATAGACACCGCCGGGCTGGACATTTTGGCGGTAGCTATTCAGCTTTTTATTAAGCCAATTGGACGATTCATGCACAGGAACCGAACCGTCTTCGTTGATGTTCGTGACATGATAGTGGTGTTGATTCCAAATACGACGCGTACGTACCCACTGACCGCCTGGATCTTCGAATGCGCGAACGCCCATTGTGACGCCCTGCTGCAAATCTGACGCAACGACGATTTCTGTGCTGCCGTCATTGTCGACGTCAACAATAATAGGATATTCATATCCTGTTGCACTATAGTTAGGTATCGAGAAAATTTCGAGCGGATCAGGATAACCGTCGCCATCCTTATCTACGCCAGAACCTTCGCCCGCATAAATATGGAGTTTTTGTTCGTCAGCGTAGATGACCTCTGCTTTGCCATCGCCTTCAAAATCGAAAACGGAGGAGCCTGTAACAGCGCTAGAATAATCGACTGTTTTAGAATCTGCCCAAAGAACTTTGCCGCCTTTCGGCGTACCATCATTACTATAAACGATATAATAATAACGTGAAGCAACACCGACATCAGGTACCCCATCGCCGTTAAAGTCTGCAACAACGGGGGTTCCGCCGCCAGAATTACAATGGCCTGTATACGCACCATTAGCACAATTTTTAATATAATTAGGACGAGTTTCGTCGACTGGAATCTTTGCTTCCCATACGGTTTGAGCACTCCAGTACGCCTTGCCATCGCCATCAATCGTCTTATATATCTTTGTAAAGTAGAATTTACCGCCATTATAACCGCTTACTACGTGTGCAATTTCCGGCACGAGCTCGCCTGTTTCGGCTGCATCATCACCGCTGGGCATCAAATCAGCAATGGCAATATGGCCACCATTGGGGACGCTTGTCAGTAATTTGCAGTGATCATCATAAATCGCATTCGAAGATACGATTTCCATGATGCCATCGGCATCGAGATCCGCTGCATGGACATAACCAATGGATTTGTTTTCACACCCGGCACGCCATACCAGCTGTTTCGTACCGTCTTCTGCGGCTACAACGCTGGCCACACCGTAATTCGTGAGAATTTCTGGCGCACCGTCAGCATCAAGATCAGCAATCGAAATAAAAGATAATTTCTGACCTTTGCCGATTTTTAATTTGTAATTTGTTTTGAGTGAATACCCTGTTTTCGAACCCGCATCAACAACGACGGTCAAAACTTCCAAATAATCATCAGGTTCGGCGGCATTCACGTAACCTGAACGGTTGTTATTGGTACCAGCAACGATGTCCGGGCGGCCATCGCCGTCGATATCGCCAATCGCTGCGTCAATGGGATACGTCCAATAACGCGGTTTGCTCGAAGCAATTTCATGGCCATCGTCGCCACTAATAACACGGAGAACGGTCGGCGCCTGAGTGTCTGGACCAACGGTGGTCGAATATGCGCCAAAAACGACGTCTGGAATATCATTTTCGTCGACGACGCCATCGCCATTGTCATCAGTTAGATTGGCCGCCATCGGCATAACAATGACGCGTATATAAGTCGGATCTGTTGATGGAACACCACCAGGAAGATCAACGGGCCAATGCCATTGTTTTAGTGCCTTAAACTTTTCGAAAGAAGGAATGACTTGGCAAGTGCTTGGTACTTCATCCTCTTTGATACAAACCCCAGCCTCTGTCTCACAAAATTCATCGAAATTGCACTGACTGTTCTTTGTACACGTTTTATCAAACGATACACACTTATTATACATACAGAGCTGCGTTGAATTGTCACAGCAGAGTTCTTCATTTTCGCCGCAGCGTGTGCTCGTTGCAGAATCGCATGCGATCTTACATTCACTGTTTTCGCAAACGGGTCTATCAGAAGGACAGCATTCAAAATTACATCGATCTGTCGAATCACATCGGTTAAGACACATGGAATCAACACATTCTTGGTTGCCAGAACAGCAAATAGGCGGAGCAAGTGGATCTTTACAAGTGATCTCATTCTCACCACAGGGAGTCAAGCATCCCCAATCTTCGTCGCAAATCTGTCCCGGATAGCAGCAATCGCCGCCGCATGAAGCGCTTCCATCATCGCAAACATTCGTACACACCTGTGTCAAACGATCACACTTTTGTCCCTCCGAACAGCACATTTCACCGCACGGTTCATCACAATGCACACACTCACCATCTACGCAGGTTTCGTCTTCTTCACAAAGCACGGAACACACTTTTTCTTTTGGAACGCATTGATCGTTTTCACATTTTTCGTCTTCCGAGCATTTATCGCACGGTTTAACGAGATCAACGCATGTTTGATTCTCGCAGACTTGATCCGAGGTACATTGATCACACGGGTCTTTTTTGGGGACACATGTATGATTCTCGCAGACTTGATCCGAAGTACATTGATCACATGGATCAGTTTCTTCACCCGAAGACTTAGATTGGGCAGAATCATCGGAGCAGCCAGCAGCGGACATACTCAATGCACATAACAAACAAAGACGGCAGAGCCAGTTATTTGTGATCATATAAAAGCTCCATTCGAGAAAAAAGTAAATTGTATAATATTAAATTGATATATTATACAAACGATAATTTCAAAGACTTAACCTTAAAGCTACGTAAAAATATCTCATGGGATAGGTGCACTCAAAATGGCACATATCGACGTCAGACCGAGTTTTTGCCATGCAGTTTTAATGCGTTGAATGCGATTTTCGGGGCAACAGGCAATGACGAACCCGCCGCAACCTGCGCCCGTGAGTTTAGCACCGTACGCCCCAGCCTGACGTGCAGCGCGTAAAGCAGCAAGGATTTCTGGAGTTGACACCCCAATCTGCTCCAACAACGCCTGCGATTCGCCAAAACACGCGCCAATTGCCTTGCCATCGCCTGCGTCCATTGCCTCCATAACCCGATCCGAAATCGCGTCAGATGTTTCGATCAAATGAGCAAACCAACCAGGCTCATTCGCTTTAAGTGTTTTTAAGCTTACGAAACCTTTTTCGGGATCGCGACGTGGGCCTGTTGAGCCAACGACATAATAAACGGGGCGAACGTCATTTTGCGGCAAAAACAGAAGCGGTTCTTCGCCAATCTTAAACATGACGGGGCAAGAACGCGAAACGGCAATGTTATCGCAACCCGAAACGGGACCGTGCCAACTATTTTCGAGCTGCTGACTATAAAAATCACGGTACGGGCGTCCAACGTCATAACGTCCGAGATACTCGAGCATCGCATCGACGAGTGCATACGAGAGGGCTGACGACGAACCAGCACCTTGACCTGGTGGAATACTACTCTGTACCGTGCATTCAAGCCCATCGAATGTATCTGCGGGTGCACAGAGAATCGAACAAAGTTTTTTCGTAAGACGTTCTACGTGTTTTTGGTACAGATCGATGTCCCCCGTCTGAAGAACGACATTATTTTCAAACGTACAAACAAAACGCGGTGCATCCGAGGTCGCCCTACTTTTTTTAAAAGCCACGCGCGTAGAAAAACACTGTACCGGCATAATGACGCACTTGGCCCCATGCACGACGAAGTGTTCACCACTAAGTATAAACTTGGCATGAGCAGTTGCTGGCATAATATCGATGACAACCCCAAACAGAACTTCGATGCAAAAAATTTACAAATCTTACAGGCACGCAGATACAAAAAAATCAGGTACAGCGACGCTGCACCTGATTCGTATATCATAAATAATGCTATGAGGCAGAATAATAATTATTCAGCAGCCTTGACGATGACAGCAAAGTCATCGGCTTTGAGAGACGCACCGCCAACGAGAGCGCCATCGATATCTTTCTGGCCGAGGATCTCTTTGGCATTCGAGGCTTTCACGCTGCCGCCGTACTGAATACGCATAGCTTCGGCGTTATCAGAACCAAAGATATCAGCGAGTTTAGCACGGATTGCTGCATGAACTTCCTGAGCCTGATCGGGGGTAGCGGTTTTACCGGTACCGATAGCCCAGACGGGTTCGTAAGCGATGACGACTTTGGCAGCTTCATCTTTTGCGACAGAAGCGAGTCCTTTTTCGATCTGACCGAGAACGATGTCGAGTGTTTTGCCAGCTTCACGTTCGTCGAGGGATTCACCGACGCAGACGATAGGCACGATATCGTTGTCAAGCGCAGCGCGGACACGTTTGGCAACGGATTCATCCGTTTCACCAAAATACTGGCGACGTTCGCTGTGTCCAATGATGGCGTGCGTAACGCCCACATCTTTGAGCATATCGGCACTAATTTCGCCGGTATAAGCGCCGGATTTCGCATAAGAAATATTCTGGGCGCTGACTTCGATATTGGAGCCTTTAAGAAGGTCAACGACGTCGGCAAGGCACGTAAACGTAGGAGCTACGGCAATTTCGACGTTTTTAACATCGGCGACGAGGGGTTTAAGCGCGGAAACGAGCGCTTTGGCTGCGTCACGCGTATTGTTCATTTTCCAGTTACCAGCAATAAAAGGTTTGCGCATGTGATCTTCCTAATACAAAAAAGGATCCCGCAAAAAAGATGCGGGATCCAGGGATGAGACTAGTAATTACTTAGCGATGCGGAGCGCTTCGACACCAGGAAGTTCTTTGCCTTCGACGAGTTCGAGGGAAGCGCCGCCGCCGGTGGAGACGTGCGTAACCTTGTCATCGAGGCCGAACTGGCGAATTGCAGCAGCGGAGTCACCACCACCGACGATCGTGTTGCCCGTGGACTCGGTAAGTGCAGTTGCAACGTCAATCGTGCCCTTGGCATAGCGGGGATTTTCGAAAACGCCCATAGGACCATTCCAGAAGACAGATTTTGCTTTACGGATGATGTCACCATAAAGTTTGATCGTCTTGGGACCGATATCGAGGCCCATCTGACCAGCGGAGAAGTTGTCGACAACTTCGCAGGGGGTCGTGTCATCGAGCGCAGTGGAAACGACGTGATCAACCGGGAGAAGCAGTTCGCATTTGGAGTTAGCAGCTTTCGCGAGGATGTTCTTGGCGACGTCCATAGCATCGGCTTCGACGCGGCTGGAAGCGACATCCACACCTTTTGCAGCGAGGAGCGTGTAGGCCATAGCACCGCCGATGCAGATCTGATCGCATTTTTCGATCAAGCTTTCGATAACGCCAATCTTGTCGGAAACCTTGGCACCGCCGAGGATGGCGACGAAGGGTTTCTCGGGATCATAAACGACGTTGCCGAGGTACTTGATTTCTTTCTGGAGGAGATAACCGCAGGCTTTGTTGTCGCCGAAAGCGGGAACCATCTTGGCCATGGAAGCGTGAGCGCGGTGGCAGGTACCGAAAGCATCGTTGACGTAAACGTCTGCGAGTTCTGCGAGGGAAGCAGCGAATTTCTTCTGGCTTTCTTTGCAGGCAGCTTTGGCAGCAGCTTTTTCTTCGTCTGTAGCAAATTTGCCACGGGGTTTGCCTTCTTCTTCCTCATAGAAGCGGAGGTTTTCGAGAACGAGGATCTGGCCGGGCTGGAGACGTTTGGTCTGCTCGACGATGCCATCACCTACACAATCTTCGGCAAAAACGACTTCGCGTTCGGGAAGAAGCTCGGAAAGACGTTCGGCAACCGGTTTGAGTGAAAATTCAGGGCTGGGGTTGGCTTTAGGACGGCCAAGGTGAGAAGCGACGATGGGAAGACCACCGTTGCGGATTACGTACTGGATCGTAGGGATAGCCTGACGAATGCGATAATCGTCAGTGATTTTGCCGCCATCGAGGGGAACGTTGAAGTCGACGCGAATGAAGACGCGTTTGCCTTTGAGGTCGAGGTCTTCAACGGATTTAATACCATCTAAGTAAGCCATTGGAAATTCTCCTTATGTTGAGTTGAGGCACCGAAACAGACTTCAGGCCTCATATTTTTTGTTGTATATCCATTTATTTTGGTGTCGCTTTTCGATCGGCCAAGGGCCGAATCTCAATACGCGCCACCTGCGGCGGCTTCGCGTGCGGCCCTGCCGCACGCCATACGCGCCGCATTTTTTCTTGTTCTGCTGCGTTCTTAAGCTCACCCATGCAATGGAATTGTGAGGGGGTAGCGGCGTATTTGCAAAGCAAATAGCCGCTCAGGGGGAGGCCACCCCCTACACAAATCACAAACCTAAGCCTGCTTTTTAGCTAAAAAAAGAGCCAGAGCCCGCGCTGGGAACTCTGGCTCTTAAAGCATTACACAGCTTTCACGAAATTAGCCGGCGATGACGCGAACCATTTCGAGAACTTTGTTGCTGTAACCCCATTCGTTGTCGTACCAAGCGAGGACTTTGACGAAGGTAGGATCGAGCTGGATGCCGCCTTTGGCATCGAAGATGGAGGTGCGGGAATCGCCGCGGAAGTCCGTGGAAACAACGGCTTCGTCGGTGTAACCGAGAACACCTTTGAGTTCGCCTTCGGAAGCTTCTTTCATGGCTGCGCAGATTTCTTCGTACGTGGCTTCTTTGCTGAGTTCAACCGTGAGGTCAACAATGGAGACGTCGGAGGAAGGAATACGCATCGACATACCCGTGAGTTTGCCGTTGAGTTCGGGAAGAACTTTGCCGACAGCTTTGGCAGCACCCGTCGAAGAAGGAATGATGTTTTCGAGGATACCACGGCCACCGCGCCAGTCTTTTTTGGAAGGACCGTCAACCGTTTTCTGCGTAGCTGTGGCAGCGTGAACCGTCGTCATAAGACCACGTTTGATGCCGAATTTGTCGTTGAGAACTTTGCTGATAGGAGCAAGGCAGTTCGTCGTGCAGCTGGCGTTGGAGATGATGTCCTGACCGGCATACGTTTTGTGGTTAACACCATAAACGAACATCGGGGTTTTGTCTTTGCTGGGGGCGCTCATGATGACTTTCTTGGCACCAGCAGTGATGTGGGCGCGAGCCGTTTCATCCGTAAGCCAGAGACCCGTGGATTCAACAACAACATCTGCACCAACTTCGTTCCATTTGAGGTTGGCAGGATCTTTTTCAGCCGTAAGACGAATCTTCTTACCGTCGACGATCATGTTCGTGCCATCAACTGCAATGTCATGGTCAAATTTGCCATGAACAGAGTCGTATCTCAACATGTAGGCAAGGTAGTCAGGATCAAGAAGATCGTTGATGCCGACGATCTCGATGTCCTTGAAAGATTCAACTGCAGCACGGAAAACCATACGACCAATGCGGCCGAAACCATTGATACCAACTTTAATGGTCATTTTAAACCTCCACTTATGTGTAACTCGCGACAGACTTACGACTTCTTCTGCCGCCAAAACGCGCGCGCCTTATGCGCTAAATCCTACTTTTTGTCAATCCGTAAGATGGTAGTTTTACAACCACATCTAACCACACCGCTCCTCGCGGCGACGAACTCCTATCATGAGCACCATCCCCAAAAAGACAAGTCCCAAAATACTTTTATTTTTCTCGCCATACATTCCTACGCTGCAGCTACCCTTGTTGCCACTGGGATAACCCTCATTCGTCGCGTACGGCGGCTTCTCAAAATAACCTGCCTTAAACTTGCACTGGTTTCCTCCCTTGGGAGGGTAAATCGTCGTTATGCCCTCAATGTCGTCCGCCTCAAGCGTACGCATGTACGTATCCCCTCGGTCAGCCATAAAATACATCGTCGAATCGACGACACTCGAATGATCTAAACCAAACGCATGCCCTAACTCATGCGTCACCGTGTTCTGCAAGTCGACAACATCACTTCGATCCGAAGTGACAATTCCAAACGTGTAATACTTCGCATTCAACTCCATATCCGCATCGTAAATCTCTCCCGTTGAAAGACGATTCGTCACGCTCGTGTACGCCATGACGTAGCGCGATTCCTCCCAATCATCATCCCTAAACATAATGACGTTTGCGTTCTCTTTTATATATGGATTGAATCCAACGCGATCTTCGTTTGTTTTTCCCGCATAAAACACTTCTAGAGACGACGATCTCCCCAGATTCCACGCCGCAATCGAACGTTTTACCGCTTGTTCAACATCCGCAAATTCCATCTGACGCGTTCCAGACTCGTTCAAATAAAACGAGACACATGCATTCGGCCAATACGTCGGAAGCGGATCTACACCCTCATCACAGTCTTCTCCCGGTACGCACGTCATGGACTGCTCCCACGCCAACGCCGGCATACCAAACAAAAAACTCATCCCCCAACAAATCAAAAAAATCGCGGTGCGATACATTACCTCTCCCCCCAAACCGTTTCGTCTTTACGTGCTCGCTTGGATTCTTCGATTCTGCTCTCAACCTCAAATAAATAATCCTCAAGTCGCTTGTCCGTCGAAAGCGCTTCATCCTCAACGGACGCACGCGCCTGGCGTGAACGCATTACCCGACGCTCCGTTCGAACATCCGAACGCACGACGCGCTTCTGCACTCCTTCTCGCAGAACGACGTATGCCCCTTGAGCCATGCCCATCGGATACAAACGCTGCACACCATCCTTTTTTAAAACTTCCAGATAAATGACAACTTCATCGCCCAACTCTAAAGGCGCTTCCCCCGATACGCGCGTTCTAAAATCACCAGCCGTACCACCGCGCGTGTAAAAAACAATCGTATCGCCAGACTCTTCGACGTCTCCGCGCTTTAGCCATTTTTTGACGCGCAACACGTGACGCGTCACCACGCGCCCATTAGACTGCAACATGCCTTCACTAGACACGAGTTCCCCATACACTACAACATCGCTCATCGCCGCCAACTCCCAGTCGCTCAGCTGCACGACGACACTCGCGAAACCAACCGTTGGCGTCACAGACAGACTCCCCCCCGTCAACAAACACAACAAAATAAACCTCAGTGCCCATGCACTGAAGTTCAAACCCACTTTTTTTCGCATTTTTCCTCCCAAACTTTGCCAAACATACCGTTTACACCCTAAACTATGTCAGACATATCTTAATCGGCGTCAACGTCGATTTGAACCCTCGCGCTTTTTTTCATGGAGGAACCCCAAATAATGCGCTTCTCAACTTCGTCATTCGCCCTGCCCATCCTTATCTGCGTACTCGCTTTCGTCACCGCATGTGCCTCGACAAAACGCGAAAAAAAAGATCTTACGGCAGAGGCCGTCGCCAAATACCAAGAAGCCCTCGACAAATCCGAGTCATCTGTTCCCCTCGGAACCCAATTGACCGTCAGCGTCTCCGGCGATATGCCTAAACAGTTCGACAATCCTTCATCTGATGTGCCTAGCCGCACTTTTAATGTCCCAGCCGAAGCATACGACGCCTTCTTTACCCAATCCCCCGGCGAAGTCTTCACCTGGGTCGAACTCGAACCCATCCAGGACGGCGGCACACTCCTCGGCTATCGTATCGTCAAATTTAAAGGACAGTCCTTCCCAAGCGTTGACCTCCGCGAAAACGACATCATCGTCAAAGTCAACGGCCAAGTTCCCCGCGATCCCGATATCTACTTTGCTGAGTGGGAAAAAATGAAAAATAGCAACAAAGCTACCCTCGATATCCAGCGAAGTGTCGATCGATTCACGCTCACCTGGATCAAACAGTAACGCGGCTATGCGCCCACAGGGCGCATACACCGCTTTTGCGGCCGGCTTCTCGCGCGAATCAAATACGCTTAATCTTTGTAATATTTTTTAGCTTAAAAAAATTTTACAACGGATCAACAGTACGCGCTCAATACGCCGTCCGGCGCGCACCGCGCGCGTGCATAATCGGCAGCCCTACACCTTTGTACTCAGCCTGCCGTACTGCAACTTTTATTCGTCACGCTGCTTCTTCAAATATGGCCATTCAGTCCTCACATCGCGCTTAGACAAGACGTATTGAATGTATTTTGAATCGCGTACTTCTGCTTCTGCTGACTGAAGGTATTGCTTCCACGCCTCTGCATCAGCATGCTCATCTGCCATATACAATGCCTGTACTGCATACGGAACCTGACGAAGCAACCAGATTTTTTTAATAGTTTCGACAGGAAATAAACGCACGCTCGAGATATTAGCATGCCAAAGTTCATCCATCACGACTGAGTCCACCCACTCCGAATTCCAAATTTGGTTTATCTTAAAGTACAATGCAAGAATGATATCTTCTTTTTCTGTTTGACTAATCTGTAAATGCTGCTTTTTAATATTCCAGTTCACGAAAGCGGTAATCCCCGTCATGACTTTTACAACAGACTCTTCGAACAGTGGTTCTAATCGCTTGTTGCATGACTCTTTGTCTTCATTCATACACGGCACGATTACAGAATTATAAACCCAAAAACTCTTTTTATTTTTACCAATTTCTTTCGCAATTTCAGCATTAAGCGCCGATTTCAGCGTCTCATAGTATGGCTCGATCAGCTTCTCTGAAGAAATTACGCCCACGCCCTTGATACTTTTTTCTAAAGCTTCTTCTTTTTGTTTGGCTACCTCATTCTCTTTGAGGTCATAATCATAGTCATCATCAACAAACTTATCCTTCTTATCCAATATTTCTGACAAAATGATTTTATATAATCTAGACTTCATTCCATCAGCCTTAATGCCATCCCCCCCATTTTGATAAGTCCGTACAAGGAACAATAGCGCTGTATAAACAGCACGCATGATATAATTTGAATCACTATAAATCCTAGACTTGTCACAAGGAATACCATGATCAAACATAAGATTATATTCTAACCAATTTAAGTCTATACTTGGATAACTGTTGTTCCTAGGATCAATCGTTTGAATAAATGTTTCGTAGTAACGAATAGCTTTATTTAAATCCTTATCCGTCAGATCACCTGTCTGATATGCATTTCCCAAATTATAATGCGCTAGCCAGTTTCCTTTTTCAGCTGACTTTATATACCACGAAATAGCCTCTTTCTTATTGACGAGCGATGCTTCTACCACGACATCTTCATTATATACATTGGGCGTAAATTTGTGTTCTTCAATTCCCAAACGATTTTCTGTTGCAAGCGTATACGCCACCACGTTTGCCGCCGCATTCTCTCCTGTTTGCGACCAGTATGCGTAAGCATTTTCCAAACTTGCGTCCGCATATTTAACTTCATCATAAACACCTAATACATTTAAAAGACCAAGTCCATAAAACGCATAATTATTCCCACGATCCGCTAATCGCTTATAATAATGAATAATTTTATTGACGTTTTCTTCGGCGTGGTCACCATCCAAATACTGATTTTGATAAAAACTCAAAAGATAGTAATCCGCTTCAGGTGCATTTTGGCTCTCAAGTCGTTTTAATTCCTGCAAAGCAACCTTTTCTGCATCAAGATCATCTTCGCGACTTCCTTTGCAATTGTCAAATACACTCAGCGCATGTACCGCGATTGCCGTCCAATTCTTATCATTGGTATCGATCGTACGCATCCAACGCCGTCCCAAGGCATAATCTACAGAATACCAATAGCGCTTATTTTCCATCTCACTAATGTTGCCATCTTCATCATCTTCCTCTTCATCCTCACCGCCACAATGCTCTTCATAACGATACCAAATATTCACGCTATCGTAATCTTCTGTACAGTATGCATCAAAATCACCATAATTAAGAATTTCCAACCAAGCGTGCTGACACTCCCTCATGTCAGGAAACTCCATGAGATTTGAACGTTCCTTAATCCATTCCGGATCGGCAGACATATCAATGCCATCCGCTTTTTTAATGTCCAGCGTAAAGACCGCATCTGGGTAATCCTGCTCATCCGCCATGACGAGCCAGGCATTCGCACGTTGTTTGTCAACGGGGCCCGCGATCCCCAATTCGTACATCATCGCAGTATAATACTGGGCTGCCGCAAGACCATGCGCAGCTGCACGATGAATCAAAGCCACCCCCGCAGCCTCATCTTTTGCGGATGCAATGCCATTATACTTTGCCAACCCCAACACAAACTCGGCATTCGGATATCCCACTGCCGCAGCCGTCTCAAGCCATGCCACGACCTTCTGCCCCGCCTTTGATGTTTTAGGCTCCTTCGACAAACTTGGCCCGTGCGATAACTCCAATAAATCAAACAGAGCATCTTCGTAATCGAGTTTTTCAGATCCTTCCAGCCTCAAAATCCAACGCATCCACTCGTGCTTATCGACCTTAAGCTCTGCAACTCCGTCGTGATACATCATAGACATGACGAGCATTGCACTCAGATCGCCTTTTTTAGCCTTTTTGAGCCACGAATCTACTGCAATGGTCGCCGTACTTGGCACAAAACCGGCCAAGAATCGTACGCTGTCTTCTGCCGTAGCCTGCTTTGCCTCCGCCTGCATCTGGGATCTAGTTTCAGCAAATGACAACGGCTTCGCAACTTGCTCTCCCCCCACAATTTCCCCATCCAACGCCGCATCCTGCGCCCATGCCACACTCGCCATTCCTGTAATGCTTATTCCACACAAAACATTGACGATTCTTTTATATAATGCATTCATTATTTCTCTCTTCCTTTCGTTGCAATCATACAGCCTTCTATATGCTGTGCTCTTATACTACTACACCTATAACGCATCTTAAAGTACAAACTATTTCAATTCATTTTCAATATGTGTTAATATTTATTTTGGCGTGTCTATTGGCTACGCCAATACGACACGCCAGCCGCGCTATCGGCTTCGCCGATACGCCCGGCTCTCGTAAATGCATGGTTCACCTTAAACGCTGCTGACAAACTCGTTAATTATTCTCATTGATAAAAGAATTACCCCAACATGAAGCAAAAAACATTTATCACACTTTCCGCGGTGTGTTTGGCCACGGCGGGCGCAGCACTCATTGCCGTGTCCTGCCAACCTAAAAATTCCCAAATCGAAACGCCTCAATACGAACAACCCATTCAAATTGATAAACAGAAGTTCTCGACAGGATGATACAAACTTGAGGGCGACATGCGATGCATGAGCAAAACTGGATGCACTTATGAAGGCAAAACCTATGCTCAAGGCGATGTTTTCCCACTACCGCACTGTGGAATTCTTACAGAGCTCGATGATTTGACGGGGTTTGCATGCGTCAACGGGGTTTGGCAGTGTCAGGCAGAATCGTGCGACTGCATGGGCACTCGCGTAGCCCAAGGCGATGCTTGTACGCCAGACGGTCCCTACGCATGCAAAACAGTGATTGCAGGCGCTCAATGCAAACAGGGAAATATCTTTTGCAGTTCGACACCTGCGCCCAATAAGCCCGATGGATATATTTGTGAGCATAATTTGTGGAAGTGTAACGCCAAAGCGTGCCTTTGTGGCGACAAAACGATCTATAAAGATGCCTTATGCTTGAACGAAGATCTAGGTAGGGAACGCGTCGTTGAAATAGATGAAAACTTACTCGAGATCGACGCCTGCGACGGCTTTATAGATTCGGATGCTATCCGTCATTACGCAGATAAAATCGGTTTATCGGAATTAGATATTTTGTATGCCACGGATGGCGGCAGTGGATGCACTACTCAAGTAGAGTTCTTTTGTAATATAGAACGTGGATGCTACGTTAACGGAATGCACCTCGATTACGAAGCAAAGTATTCCCATATAAAGTATTATACTGATCCCCCTCATTATGACCGCATTGAAGATAACCCTTCGGGAATCTTTGACAATGTCTGCGTGCTCGACAACGTTGAGAAGGATCAAGATCATATCCCGTTCCGTAACGTAAAAACAACATACAAACCCAGTATAATTAATTGTGGACACTATTATTATATATCTTCAGAAGATCCAGAATTATGCTTTCTCGTTTCTGATGATCTAGGGGAAATCCCAGCCAAAAACACCCCCAAAACTCCAACTTTTTCCTTTGACAACCAATCCTGTCCTGGCGGTTCATTCTTGTGCGGCGGTAAAGACAACAAACCCTCTAAAAGACCCGAAAATGGTGCAGGCTACGAATGCCTCGAGTTTCAACCTAAAACAGACGATGTTTTGCCGACCCAAGGCGGCGTCCGTACGTGGGTATGTGCAAACCCCAAAGGTTGTACCTGTAACGGACAAGCGTGCCCCTTGTACAGCGCTTGTGTCAACGGTTCGTGCGTTGCTCCGGCCGACGAATTTGTAGACGCACACAGTAAATCTTGCCACCGCAACGGCAAATATACTGCCGATGGGCGCTGTCTATGCAATGGCGTTGAAATAACCGATGATAACTACGAATGTTCCGAAACAGGCATCGTGTACTGCGCTAACTTCAATTGTGCCTGCGGACAAAATACGTGTTCATACCAAGAAACCTGTTCTGAAGGACGATGTCTTTGCCGAGGCGCAGAAAACCCCATACCCGGTTCTACGAGCTACCAATGTTCGGATGGTCAATGGGTATGCAATTCTGACGCTTGTAAATGCGGCGACAATGTATGTTCAAAAGGTTCAATCTGTTCAAACGGACAATGTGTTTGCGGCCCCGATAAACACCCTCAACCTAAAAAACTCGAAGGCTACCAATGCACTACAAATCCAAAAGTCCGCCGTCACGACGCATGGATTTGCAAAGAGTCCACAGGTTGCGAATGCGGCGGAATCTATTGCCCAATCAATAATGCGTGTATCAACGAAACTTGCTATTGCTCTTCCCCAAACGAAGCGTTCAAACCTGTTGCGTATCCATCTCCAAACAATGAAGGCTATACTTGTGAAAACATCCAAGTCACTTTAGATGCCTCTGGCGAGTGGCTCAACGATACGGTTGTCAACGATTGGGTTTGCAACAAAGAAGAAGGTTGCCAATGTGGTAGCACCGTATGTCCCACCAACACCCGTTGTCACAGTGGTCAATGCATCTGTGGCACCACAGAACTCGCTCGCGGCTACGCGTGTGACCGCACCGTTCGAAATGACGATGGTAATGCAATGCAAGATGGCACGCAGGTTTGCGAAAACGATCAATGCAAGTGTGGCGGCAAAGCCTGTCCAAAAAATGCCATGTGTATCGACAATGAATGCATATGCAGCGGTACGCTCAACACCAGCAACATCGAAGATTATCGCTGTGATGTCGAAAATTTAGGAGGCTGGCCCGAAACCATACGACGCACGTGGATGTGCAACAAGCCCGAAGGCTGCGCATGCGGCTCCCAAAAATGCTTCGGTTCAGCTACTTGCAACAACGGACAATGCGAGTGCTTCAACACAGCCTCACCAGGGCCTGAATGGATCTGCAACTTCGGCTGGACTTGCAACAAAATAGAAGGTTGCATGGCAGGCGGCAAACTCATTCGAAGTGGCAACAATTATAGAGCTTGCCCTTACGTCGGTTATGAAACCAAAAAAGACGGCTGTTACTGCGGCAATAACAAATACGAAGGCGACATAGCGTCTGAGTATTATTGTAACGAAGGCAACAAATCGCTTGTGTGCAGCAAGTCTCTCTGCACAGCTGACAATGTTAAATGTCCTCTTGGCGCGTTACTGGTCGATGGCAAATGCGTGCATAAAAACACAAAAGAGCCTCTGACGACGCAAGATGGATACATCTCCAATGGTACCTTGCGCGTTTGCATCAACGAAGATGGCTGCCAGTGCGGTTTAGAAACATGTCCGCAAGGCAAGGCTTGTCTCATGGGACACACGTTACATTATTTTGGCTATAATACGGATGAGTTGATCATCCAAGATTTTCATTTCCAATTGCCTAACTACAATTTGTGGAAATTATCTGCCGACGAGGAGTATGACCGAGATCCTTCCAAAGAGCTCTTTTCGATGCAGGACAACCCAGAAATAAAGGCTACGATTGATCAAAACTACGGGATGATTACATTTAGCTACTCCCCGATTCTGATGAGTGTCCCGGTTTGCCTTAATCCAGCAGGCTGTCCATGCGGCAATACAACGTGCCGCGAAGGCGCTTTCTGCGACTTCAAATCGAGTGCATGCATCTATGGAGCGGCCTACGCTGAACAAATTTGTAATTACGCACCGTCGAACGACGACGAGGATGAGTCTACTGACCGATTGTCAGCCGCGAAGGCAGGCATCTCTGCGACAGCAGACGGTTTATGCGTTTGCCGTGGCACCATACGCGATCCGCGCGAAATGGGCTACACGTGTTCGGCCTATGGCTGGAGCTGTACAGATGCGCAGGGCTGTGCTTGTGGCAACGCCACGTGCAACCAAGGTGCCTTCTGCGTCAAACCTGGCGTCTGCGTCGAATAATCAAAGTCGACACACTTCATCACGTTCTTCTTTTGAGCGGCCGCTATTGGCTTAAGCCAATACGCGGCACGCAAAGCCGCTATGCCTCTGGCATACGCGGCTTTTTTGCTGTTTGGGCTCGCGTAGTGCGTCTTGCGTACGATCTCAGAGAACATCTTCGTTGAGCTGTATCTTAGCAATAACACAAGCAATAACACAAAACACATATAATAATTACAATTAACTTGTAATTATTACATATCAATGCAGGTCTAAGCTGTTCTTGCGTAGGCGTATTTGCAAAGCAAATAGCCGGAGCACGTGCCGCGTATCGGCTTTGCCGATAGCGGCCGCCAGATCAAACAAACTATCGCATCGAATAAAAATATATTGTAATATTAAAGAATACCAGGCTATGTCCTGTCTCTGGTTGCTGAGGAGAACTTATGAAGTCAAAAACGTTATTTTTTACACTGCTCGCGATATGTACATCAGGTACATTAGGATGTTCTGATGATATTGTATCATTTGTAGACAAATGCGCAACGCCCGATTGTGACTACCAAGGATGTACGGGCGATGATTGTGAGCACAAGCCCAACGAAGGCAGCGACGATCAGCCGTGCACGGGCGAAGACTGTGACGAGTCTCCTATCGTAGATGGGTGTGAGCATGCGTGTGATGAAGGCGCCAAACGTTGCGATGGTGAACGCATTTCGCTCTGCGTAACTGCCGAAGACGGATGCCGCACGTGGAGTGCCCCGGCCGACTGCGGCCCCTATATGATTTGTGATGACGACTCGAACACGTGCGTCGACGGGTGCTCTGATGCTTGTACGCTGGGCGATAAAAAATGCGCTGGCGCCGAAGTGATTACGTGCATCAAAGACGACGAATTGGGTTGCTCGCATTGGGGTTTACCCCAAAGCTGCGGCGAAAATAGCCATTGCGATACGACGACAAACGGCTGCGTAACGGGATGCGTGGACGAATGCAAACTCGGAGAATCCGTCTGTTCCGACGTTGAAATCAGGCACTGCGGACAATTTGACAACGATTCTTGCCTTGAATTTGGCCCATCAGAAGACTGTGGCACAGATTTTATTTGCGATGCGGCGACGAACACCTGCGTACGCCAGGGCTGCGAAACAGACTGTGCCGCCGGCGAAAAAACCTGCAGTGGAACAGACGCCGTCATGGAGTGCAAACCGATTGCGGGAACGAACTGCAATCAGTGGGTCAAAACCGAAACCTGTGCAACTGGCAAAATCTGCGAAGAATCGGACAGCACAGCAAACTGCGTTGCGCCCATCGAACATCAATGCAATCCGGGCGACAAAAAGTGCTCGGACGATGGTAAATCGCAGATGTCATGTGACGTAAAGGCCACCGGAAACGTCTGGAACATCTCGGCCTGCCCAACAAACACCGTCTGTGACGCCACTTCGATTGCCTGCGTTGCGACGTGTACCAACGCATGTACAGAGGGCGCAACGCAATGCACCGCAAACGGCACGAAAACGCAGATTTGCAAAAAAGGCGCAAACGGCTGCACGGCGTGGGCCAATGGTACGACTTGCGACACGGCTCAAACCTGCAAAGCTGGCAAATGTGAATATGCCTGTGGCACTGACTGCGAACCCTTTTCGATCGTCATTTTGCCCGACACCCAAAACTACACGCGCTACAGCTCTTTGCAGCAGACGACGTATCACAAGCAAATGAACTGGATCGTCAAAAACAAAAACACGTCCGTGATTCCCAACCTCAAAATGGTCGTGCACATGGGCGATATTACGAATGACAACACAGACATTCAGTGGAAAATCGCCAAAGACGCCCACCAAATTCTGTTGGATGCTAAAGTTCCGTTTACACTCGTCAATGGCAACCACGACTACCGCATTAGTGGCAAGATCGGTGGTCGAAGCAAAACGAAGTTTTCAACATACTTCCCCGAATCGTATCTTAAGACGATTCCCGGATATGCTGGCATGTACGACAAAGTCAATACGTACAGCACATTCCGCGCAGGCAACCAAGATTACCTCGTGTTGAACCTCGAATATGCGCCGCGCCAAGAAACCCTGTGCTGGGCGAACAAGTTTTTGCAGAAAGCCGAAAACAAAAACAAAAAAGTCATTATTACGACGCATGCCAACGTTACGCACAATGCCAAATACGGTGGCAAGCCACAAAACCAGTTTGTCGCAAATGGTGCAAGCGGAAGCGAGTTATGGCGGGGCTTGACGTCACGCCACTCGAATATCGTCATGATTTTGAACGGTCACGTAGGCGATAGCGAACACCGCGCAGACAAAGGTAACAATGGCAACACCGTTCAACAGATTCTGACTGACTATCAGTTTGAAAAGCCTTGTACAGCGTCCAATAATAAAAGCTGTAATGCGCACTGCAAACACGATGTTGGCGCTGGCAACGGTTGGCTCCGCATTCTTACTTTTTATCCCAAAGAAAACCGCGTCGTTGCCAAAACCGTCTCTGTTGTCACAGGCAACAAATCCTTCTTTTCTCAAGAAGGCAAAGATCGTTTCTACTGCTCGCCGCTTTACACTGGGCCCACGACGACCTACGACAACTGGTACCCCGATGATCCCTCTAACGAAGCGCATCAGTTCGAACTTAAATACGACTTTACGACGCCCATGACGAACACGTACGACGATGCAAACTACCTTGGCTTCGTCCACCGCAGCATTAATGCAAACAGCGATGGAGATCAGATCAAACCTGTCGTTGCAACCAACGACACAGGTCGCCTTGTCTACGTTTGGGAAGATGACTCAAGCGAGGCTGACGGAAAAATCGTAAACACGAGCAACAATGCGCACGATATTTATGCTCGTATTATGAATCCTGAGTCTTGTTCAATCAGTGGCAATTCCGAAATTGTCATCAACGAAAAGACGTCTGGCCATCAATCAGATCCAGACGTTGCCATGGACAAAAACGGAAACTTCGTCGTTGTTTGGACGGATGACAACGACAACAATGGCTCGACGCAAGTTTACATGCGCGGCTTTAACGCCGATGGCTCGCAGCGTTTTGCGACAAAAGTTGTGAACACAGTCAGTACGCGTGACCAATATCATCCGCATATTAGCATGGCCTCGGATGGACAATTTGCTGTTTCATGGACAGACAACTCCGAAGTCAAAGAAATGCCTCAAATCTACGTACGAGGCTTTAAAGCAAACGGAACCGAAGCTTTTGCTCAACGCGCCATCGCAGATGAAGTCAAAGGCACACGCGTTCACTCAGATTTGTTTATGGCCGAAGACCATTCGATCGTCGTCACCTGGGAAGACGATGACGACGGCAATGGCTCGACGCAGGCAAAAATGCGCATTCTGAATGCTGACGGCACTTCTCGTACGACGGTCAAAACGGTGAATAGCGAATCCAAAGGCAACCAGAATTTGCCAAGCGTCTCGGGCAAACCTGATGGCTCAGAATTTATTATCGTTTGGCAGAATGTCAGAACGTCGAGCGACTATTCGATCATGGGCGCTCGGTTCAACGCTTCAGGCACGAAACAGGGCACAGATTTTGTACTTTCAAATACCGCTATCACGCAAAAAGTTACGGATCCCAAAGTTTGCATGAACGCCAAAGGTAATGCAAAGGTTGTCTGGTACAACCCAACAGCCAAAGACATCAAAATGCGCGTCATCACAGCGGGCACTGTTTCCACCACAGCTGAAGCACGTGTCAATTCGCCGGGCAACGAACAAGCCAACAACTCCATTGCCTATGCAACTGCAAAATCCTATCAACCTGCCATCGTCTGTACACCTAACAACGACTACGCCATGATTACGTTTGCAGATGACAACGACGGCAACGGTGCATTTGAAATTTTTGCAGTCGGAACCACGATCACCAAAACCTCAATCTAATCGCAATTACCAACAACAGAATACGCAGCGAACGCTTAGAGACCATTGTAAGTCTTTACAAAACAGTTTGTGGTAGCTCAAAAAGCGAGGCTCGCTGCGTATGCAATCGATAATCGATTGCTTTGATGCAAAAAAATCCCGGTTGAACCAAAGTCAACCGGGATGATGCTTATGAAATGCTGTTTACTCTACAGCATGGTAATCTTTGTTGATATTCCTGTAGACGAAATTGTACAGGATTTCTTAGCAAGATCGACTGTGCATTTCGCTCCACTCGGACACTTAGAAGCATCACACGCTGTTTTATAATATTCGGGATCATCGGTGCAGAAAGACCAGCGACCGCCAACGTTCGTTTTCTCAAAAGCGATGCCCGTGCAACAATCGGATTTATTGAACTGATACGTCTGATTGTATTTTGCAGCAGTATTATTAGGTCCAGCCCCAGCCACTGGGAGCGAATCGTCTTCCCAAAAACAACAGCGGCCTGCAGAACAAACGGTCGGGTTTTTCTTAGAATCGATCGTAGCGACGAGTTCACACTTACGATAGTCAGCACTGCTGGTACCGCATTTACTCTCATCCGTTAAGTAACTCTCGTAATCGATACTAACGACGCAGTTTTTAGAGTTGGGGATATTCTTGATATCCTCTTCGGTTAAACAATACTGATAGCTGTGCCCCCCTCTATTGGCTTCGGCAAATTTATCATCATCATCACAGCTCACCCCTCTATTTAAATAAACATAGCGTTCTGCTTTAGGATCACAACAGCTCTTAGGCGCGTACGACGTCGGCGGGAACATATTCATATTTGGCGTACAAGATTCACCGCCTGCACAACCTCTCACTTTTGTACCGCACTTACCGCAATTATTCGAATCTGTATTAAGATCAACGCATTCGCCATTACATTCCGTCATGCCAGGTGCGCACACACAGGAATAATCCTCGCTACAGGCTTCATTCGTGCCGCAAGTGGCACTTGTCGTCCAAGTGTTATTTTTACATTGCTGAACACTTTTACCATCGGCAGAACACTGGAAATATCCCGAGTCACAAATGTGATCGTTACATTTATTATCTGAGCAACCATCTTTGCAGATGATTGTTTCTTCTTGGTTGTTATTACAGACAATCTGATTGCTGCCTTCGCATCGGCTTGCGCCCTCATCGCAGTTTTTCTCAACGCAACCATCCTGCATACACTTGTAGTTGCAGGCAGCTTGGTCAACCCATTCGTTGTTCACACATTTTTGAGGAATGTTGTCGACGTCAGCTTTGCACTGAACAGCGTCTTCCGTGCAGACTTTGTCTTCACAGGTAGCGCCTTCGGCGCGATCAAAACACTTATAGGCACAATCTTGTTTGACCCAAGCATTACCTTGACATTTTTCAACAGCATAATTTCCTGCAGAACAGCGAACCGCGCCTTCGTCGCAGACTTTTTCGATACAGCTGTTATTACTACAGCCTAGCGGACAATCCACGGCTTTGACCCATTGCCCTTTGCTATTACAGCTTTCCGTCGATCGATTGTCTGGAAACATCGCTAGCGTCCAAAAAAGTTCGCAAAAACTCGGAATCCCGATTTAACGAACACTATACGCGATCTCTGGGTAGAGAACATGCATTAATGTAAGCACGCCCCTTCTGAGACCATTCTTCAATATAATCGATGATGTACGAA